>JALSTI010000031.1 GCA_026983795.1 Melioribacteraceae bacterium | reverse complement strand
AACTATTCAAACCTGCCAACTTGCAAACTATTCAAACCTGCCAACTTGCAAACTATTCAAACCTGCCAACTTGCAAACTATTCAAACCTGCCAACTTGCAAACTTTTCAAACCTGCCAACTTGCAAACTATTCAAACCTGCCAACCTGCAAACTTTTCAAACCTGCCAACCTGCAAACTTTTCAAACCTGCCAACCTGCAAACTTTTCAACCCTGCCAACCTCTAACCGAAATCAGCCAAAACAAACTTCCCGTTCAGTTTAATAAAATTGAAAGAGATATTTAAAGCCTGGTTTCCGCTTTTAAATTTTACATTTACAATGTAGCGCTCAATTCCGTCAATTTTTTTCTTTTGAAAACCGGCATACTCAAACGAATCGCTTAAATCGAGATAAGCTTTAATTTTTTTACAGTTTCTTTTAACCTTACTCTTTTCTTTCCGGTTCGTAAAGTTATATGTTACATTATATTTTTTAGCCGGATCCGAACTTGTATTTACAAAATAGTCTGCTGCGGTTTTATAGTCTCCTTTTTTACTCAATTCGAATATTTTTTCCAAAGTAGATTTTGTTTTATTTTTCCAATTATCCGATTGAGCAGAAACGGATTTAGCGCCTAAAATAAAAATTAAAGTTGCTAATGTTATGTTTATGATTTTTTTCATTTTGTATCCTAAAATGTTCATAATGTTGTATTATCGGTACAGTCTTTGTACTAATTTAATTAAAAAATCAACTTGATGTCAACTTTTAATTATCCGTTATATTTCAGGAGTCAAGTATAGTGCCAAAAAAGGGAAAAATATTTGCATTAAAGAAGAAAAATGGGAGAAAATAAATCAAACCGGTTATAAAACATTAATCAATACATAAAATGCTTTATTTCCTCGCCTTTTTTACCTATATCTGTCATTGCTTCAATTCCCAAGTTCAGGTGTAAATCCACAAATTTTGCGGTTACGGCTTTATCCATTTTTTCTGTTTTTATACCTTCGGGAATCATAGGAAGATCGGATACCAAAAGAAGAGCTCCCCTGGCAATTTGGTTGGCATACCCAACGACAAATATGGTGGCGGTTTCCATATCGATGCCTATTGCTCCTAATTTCCTAAGATAATTTTTAAAATCGGTATCCCATTCCCAAACTCTTCTGTTTGTTGTGTAAATTACCCCGGTCCGGTATTCCATTTTTCTGGCCAAAATCTTTTCGGATACAAATTTATGTAATTTAAAAGAGGGTAGAGCCGGAACTTCTTTAGGAATATAATCGTTGCTTGTACCTTCGCCGCGGATTGCTGCAATCGGTAGAATAAAATGCCCGATTTCCGTTGAGCGTTTTAATCCGCCGCATTTTCCTAAAAACAGTATTCCTTTGGGTTTGCGGGCAATTAGTAAATCCATAATAGTTGCTGCGTTAGACGAACCCATTCCAAAATTTATAATTGACAGACCGTTGGAATTGGTAGCTGTTTGCATGGGTTTGGAAAGCCCTTTAATTTCGCAGTTAAACTTATCGGCAAATTTTTCAACGTAATTCTGAAAATTTGTGAGTAAAATATAATCGCCAAATTCATCTATTGCCGTTCCGGTATAACGCGGCAGCCAATTTTTTGCTATGTCCAACTTTGTTCTCATAATTTCTCCGTTAAGTTAAATTTTTTCGCTCCGGAATTAATTTGTATTTTCGAATTTAAATATATCACCAAAATAGAAAATAAATATCCTACTAAACCGCCTATTATTGCCCCGACGAAAATATCCGAAGGATAATGAACTCCTATGTAAGGTCTTGAAATTGCTACAAGTGTAGCAACCGTAATCAAAATCCATTTGAATTTCGGAAACAACTTGGAAAAATATACTGCAATTGCAAAATTATTAAATGCGTGTGAAGAAGGCATGGAAAACGATCCGCTGCAGTTTACAATTAACCGTACATCCGCCAATTGTTTGCATGGACGTATTCTATCGAATAAGTTTTTTAATAAAGAGCTGCTTAATTGATCGGATACTATAATTAAAAATATCGCTCCTATTGCCGCAAGTTTACCTATTTTTCCGCCTTTGAAAAAAACAATAAACCACAAAATTATATAAGCGATGTACCAATGTGTTACATCGGTTATGAACACAAAAAACTTATCAAAAACCGGATTAGCGATTGTATGATTAAAAAAATAAAACAGAGAAAGATCAATCGAGTAAAGAAAGTCTGTCATTAAAAATCCGGAATGTGATTTAAATCAAACAATGATATTTGTATAAAAATAATATTAAATAAATAAAGTAATTCTCCGATAATAAATTTCGAGAGAAGCAAATTTAACTGACACAAATTAATAAAACAATCTGGGTTATTTATAATCAATAAACCGCTTCTCACTTATTGTTCAAATATAATAATAATTCGTAAGAAAAAAGACCGATCAGTTTATGTCGCAGCCATTAAAAATTGTAAAATTCGAACCGGTACCAAAAGGCAATGATAAAAATAAAAATATTAGTAGCGATGAAAATGATTCTCAATTAAAATCCAATCTTCTTTTACCGTTAAAAATTGCTGCAACGGTTTCTGCAATTGCCGGTGTTTTGGCTTTGGTTTTTGAAGTTCGGTCTATGATTGGTCACTCATTCGAAATTTACCTTTCCAGACTTTTTGCCACGATAATTTCATTCACGGTATTAGTCGTTTCGCAAACAAAAACGGGAAAAAAACATTCCGAGTTTTTAGTCCATGCATTTTTTATTTCAATTCTTCTTTCGTTTGGATTTATTTCGTTCAGACTGCCGGCTCAATTTGTATTAAGTTCTCAACTTTCCGTTTTGCTTATATTTACTTTATCGTTATTCCTCGGTTGGAAAGATTCTCATCAAATTGCGGTAGTTGTTTACTACATTTTAATTTTCACCGCGGTTTTTGTTATTAAGGACTTATGGCAATCCGGTTTAGTAACGCCGGAAAATTTTCTTCCCACTTTATTTTTGTTGATCCTCTCATTTTTTGCAAATCGCTTAACGTATAAAAATAAAGTTAGAGCTTTTGAGGATTTTAATTCGCTTGTTGCCGAACTAAATTCACCCGATGACGAATTACAGAACGGAAGCGGTAAAGTAAACGAATTGATTGAAAATTCTCCCTTGGGAATGTTTCAACTTTCTACCGATGCAAATTTAACTATGGTTAACAATTCGCTAATTGATTTATTGGAAGCTAAAAGCCGTAACGAATTAATAGGAAAAAATTTTGCCAAGGAGTTTTTACAAAACGAATCGGATATAGAAAAGGTATTTCAAATTCTAAAAGGGAAGGGAGAGGTAAAGAATTTTAAAATTCAAATAAAATCAAAGCCTGGAAATGTTTTTACCGGAAAGCTAAATTTAAGACCCGTAAATAAATCCAAAAAAAATAACGTTTGTTGTTTTGGAACTTTAGAAGATATTACCGAAGAAGAGGAACGAAAAAAAGAGCTTAAAAAAGAACTAAGCAAGCTGAAAAAAGAGAGAAACGAAGCTAACATTTCAAAAAATTCCGCAGAGTATTCCAGCAATTTTAAAAGCAAATTTCTTGCAAGCATGTCTCACGAAATAAGAACTCCGATGAATTCCGTATTGGGATTTCTTACATTAATTGAAAACGGATTGTTCGAAAGTGAAGACGAACTGAAAGATTTTGCAAGGAATGCCAAAATGTCTGCCGAGTCGTTATTGGATATTATAAATAATATCCTCGATCTGTCTAAAATAGAAGCGGGCAAAATGGAGGTCGATGTAATTGAATTCAATCTGATAGAAGAAGTTAAGAAAAGTATATCGATTATTTCGCCGCTGGCACACGAAAAAGGTTTGGAAATTAATTTGAGTGCTATGCAGGATATTCCACATAAGCTTTTCGGTGATTCGACAAAATACAGGCAAATTTTGGTTAATCTGTTAAATAATGCCGTTAAATTTACTTCGGAAGGGCAGATAGATATTGTTATAGAAATATTAAAGGAAACCGATGCGGTTATGAAAATCCAAACTTCGGTAAGCGACACGGGCAAAGGAATTCCGGAAAATAAATTAAAAGATCTTTTCAGACCTTTCACTCAAATTAAAACCGCAACGTCTTCGTCACGCGACGGTAGCGGCTTGGGTTTAATGATTTGCAAAGAATTTGTAAATCTGCTGGGCGGAGAAATTAGTGTGGAAAGTGAAGTAGACAAAGGCAGTAAATTCATTTTTACAACGGTGTTTAGTTTGAATGAAAAATTTGAAATTGATGAGGCCGGTTTTTCCGGAGAGTTAGATTTGGAAAATAATCCCGAATATCAAAATTTACTTGAAACCGTTAGCGAAGAGGAAATTAAAGTTTTCAAAAAAATTAAAAGTGATAGCGGCAATAGAAAAAGACTGTTGTTAGTAGAAGATAATCCGATAAGTCAAAAAGTGGAATTGAAATTACTTAGAGAAACCGGTTATGATGTTGATTCGGTAAATAACGGATTCGATGCAATCGAAGCGATTAGATCGGGAAAATTCGATCTTGTTTTAATGGATATTGAAATGTCGGATATGAACGGTTTGGAAGCGACTAAAAAAATCCGGGCAATGGAAAAACCGGTCAGCAATATTCCCATTATTGCTGTAACGGCTCATTCAAGTATGAAGGATAGGGAAAAATGTTTAGCGGCCGGAATGGATGATTACATTGCCAAACCGATAAATATAAACTTTTTAAAAATGACAATAGATCAATGGTTGAATGAGGAAAGAGTATAAAGTAATAAACCAAGTTCCTGTTAGGAACTTGGTTTATTGAAAAACGCTAATCCATTAATAAAACTTCGCGTATTCTTTCCATAGCCCAATCAATTTCTTCTTTGGTAATAATTAGGGGCGGCGCAAATCTTATTACGTTTTCATGTGTTTCTTTTGCTAAAATACCGCGTTCCATCAGCGCTTCGCAAAATCTTCTGGCGCCTCCGGCTTCGTTGTTCAGTTCAACGCCAATAAACAATCCTTTCCCTCTTATTTCCTTAACGTGTTTTGAATTTACTTCTTTCAATTGATTTCTGAAATAAATACCCAATTCGTAAGAGTTTTCTATTAATTTTTCTTCCTTCAAAACGTTTAAAGCTTCAACGGCAATTGCTGCTCCCAATGGATTACCGCCGAAAGTAGAACCGTGGTCGCCCGGATTAAAAACGCCTAAAATTTCTTTGCTCGATAAAACAGCCGATACAGGGTACAATCCGCCGGAAAGGGCTTTCCCTATTGTAACAACGTCGGGTCGTATGTTTTCATATTCGAAAGCAAATAATTTTCCGCTTCTGCCCAAACCGGATTGAATTTCATCAGCCATAAAAAGCACATTATTTTTTTTGCAAATTTCGTATGCTTCTTTCAAATATCCTTCGGGCGGTACAACAACTCCGCCTTCGCCTTGAATCGGTTCCACTAAGAAAGCGACGGTGTTAGAAGTGATTGCTTCTTCCAACGCTTTAGCATTTCCGTACTCAACAATTTTAAAACCGGGAGTTAAAGGACCGAATCCATCCTTGTATTGTTCTTCGGTGGAAAAACTGATTATAGTAATTGTACGGCCGGCAAAATTATTTGTACATGCAATTATTTCGGCTTTGTTTTCCTCAACGCCTTTAACTTTATAACCCCACTTTCTTGCGGCTTTCAAAGCGGTTTCTACGGCTTCGGCGCCGGAATTCATAGGTAAAAACATTTCGTAACCGGTCATTTCGGCAAGTTTTTCGTAGAGCAATGGTAATTTACTGTTTCTGAATGCCCGTGAAGTTAATGTAACTTTTTCGGCTTGTTCTTGTAATGCTTTAACAATTCGCGGATGGCAATGCCCTTGGTTTACGGCAGAATATGCCGCAAGAAAATCCATGTACCTGTTGCCGTCAACATCGGTTACCCAAATTCCTTCCGCTTTATCGATAACTACATCCAAAGGATGATAATTGTGAGCGCCGTATTTTTCTTCTAAAGCAATATATTCTTTCGAAGTCATTGTTTGCGTTTCCATATATTTTCCTTTTTTTAATTAATAGAATATTTTTATAATGAAAATCTATCAAAATTAATAGTTAGTTCCGAATTTTTAGTTAATTGTAAAGTAATATTAATTTTTATTTAAGAGAATAAAAAGGGAGTAAAAATGGCAGTTAAAACTTACGAATTTCAAATAAGCACAAAAGGGTGGAACGATATTATTGATATTACAGACCGCATTCAGGAATACGTTAAAAAATCGGGAATGAATCAGGGTAATGCATTGGTGTTTGTTCCGGGTTCTACAGCCGGAATTACCACAATTGAATATGAGCCCGGATTATTAAAAGATTACCCGGAATTTATGGAGAAAATTATTCCTTCGAACATAAGGTACAAACATGACGATACTTGGCACGACGGTAACGGTTTTTCCCATGTTCGCGCAGCATTGCAAGGCGCTTCCTTTACTGTGCCTTTTTTAAACGGCGGTTTATTACTTGGCACATGGCAACAAATAATTTTAGTAGATTTCGATAATCGTTCCAGAAACAGAAGAATAATTGTTCAAGTATCGGGAGAATAATTTGAAAAAAACAATTACGGTATTTGGAAGTTCTATGCCTTTGCCGGGCGATGAAGAATATGAAACAGCTTATAAATTGGGCAGATTGTTAGCCGAAAATAATTTTAACGTTTGTTCCGGCGGTTACGGAGGAATTATGGACGCCGTGTCAAAAGGAGCTAAAGAATCCGGCGCAGAAGTAACCGGCGTTACGGTTAAAATATTTAAACGGATTCCTTCAAAATTTCTTACCAAAGAAATTAAAACAAATACTTTGTTCGAAAGAATTGATAAGTTAATTGAAGTTGGCGACGGATTTGTTGTTTTACGCGGTGGAACCGGTACTTTGGTTGAACTTTCCGTAGTTTGGGAATATATGAATAAAAATATTATTCCCTTAAAACCCGTAGTTTGCCATGGCAAAATGTGGAGAGATTTAGTTAAAGCTATTGATAGACGAATGGATTATGAGGGAAGAAGAACTGGAATTGTTAAGTATTGCAATAATTTAGAAGATATAATATCTTTTTTAATTTAGAAAAGGGTTGTTTAAAAATTTAAACAACCCTTAACTGAAAATTGGAATTATTTTTTGGTTGAATCTTTTTGAGCCGCTAATTGTTTGTAATGATTAATCAGAGCTTTCAAACCGCTGTCGTTTGGCAGTTCTTCTTGAAGTTTTTCCAAAACAGAAACAAACTTACCGTATTCTTTTAGATTGTCGTAAACTTGTCTTAATATTAAATACGGATTGTATCCATTATTTAAATTAGCTAGCGGATTGATGTTTATTTGTCTAAGAGCTTGCTTTTCCACTTCGCGGGCAATCGGCAAATATTTATCCATTGCACCTGCATCAAAATACAGGTTTCCGATATCGTTTAGTAAAGTATAGTTAATGGGGAATATTTTACGAGGAATTTTTTTCTCCATTTCGTCTAAAACTTGAAGCGCTTTTTTCTGATTATTTTCGGCTTTCAAATAATATAATGCTAATCTGATAAAAGAATTTCTGTAGTTTAAAGTCAATCTAACGTGTGTATCATCAAAGAAAATAGTTGAGTCGTTAAGTCCCCTAAACTTGAATCCCGGATGGTAATCTTTATAAAATCCTTCAGGTTCGTCAAACAAATCGGCATGCATTACAGGTTCATTTAAGGCTTTATAATACCCTTTTGTTTTGAATGGAACAACTCTGAACGCCATACCTTCCATTTGCAGATAACTATCCAAACCAATTTTTCCTTGCTCGGATGTAGTTACGGCAAAATAAATAGGTCTTTTCCATTTATTGGATTTAATAATATTCAAAGCCATAATATCTTGCACGCGCACAGCCTTTATGTTGCCGAAAGTAACTGTGTTTTTCATTTTCCAAGAAATTTCACCTTTATTAACAATAGAAGTATCTGTTATACCATAACGCGCGTAAACTTCTTTAGGAACCTTAATGTGTATAGTTGATGTTTGCCAACGGCTCGGACCTATTCTATCAATCTGAGCGTCTGAATAGGAAATGTCTACTTTTGCGGCGCCGTATGGTGTTGTATGTTTTAGTTCCTTGATATACCAAGGCGTATTTAACAGACTAAGATTTACAATCCTGACGTCTCTACGTACACCTTCCACATCTTGTAAATACCAAACCGGGAATGTATCGTTATCGCCGTTTGTAAAAAGAATGGCGTTGGGAGCGGCGCTTTGCAGCAGATTGTATGAATAATCCCAAGGAACGTAATTTTTGGATCTGTCGTGTGTAAAGTAATTTACTTTCATCATGTTAATCGGTACAAAAACAAATCCTAATACCATCATAACAATAGAAGCTACCTTTGCAATATTAGAATCCTTCAATTGTTCAATAATGAGTTCAAAAATTCCCTTCATTCCCAGCGCAATCCATAACGAGTAAACAAAAAATGCCCCCACATAAAAATAATCCCTTTCGCGTGGTTGCGGCTCCTGCTGATTTTGGTAATAAGCAGTTAAGTAACCGAGAAATATAAATAGCATCAAAAATGCCGAAGCCATTTTCCAATCTTTTTTAAAGTGATAATAAAGCCCGAACAAACCTAATAAAAACGGAATTCCCCAAAGCTTTGTCCAATCAACGCCGGAATCTTGTACCGTAGAAACCCTGCCGGCATAATTCCATAACAAATATCTGTTAAACATATGATCCATTTGATACCTGATCAGAAAGTCCAAATCGCTGGAGTAATTTTTATAAATTCCCTGTTGATGAGATTCTTGCGAGAACCTTCTTTTAAATATTGGTTGATCCCCGTATTGTTCACGGCTTAAATACGATTCCAAACCCGGCACCGTATCGGGATCGTTTAAGTTTATAGGCGGTTCTTGATTTGCACGGATAATTATTGTTGTATACGTGGTAAACCCTAATAATGCAAATAGAAATGCTTTAGCAATAAAATTTACCGTTTCCTTTTTGTTTTGCCTCGACCAATATATAACATAACCGATAACGCCGAATAAAAGTATTACAATGATAATATTCATTACAAAATCTTTTCCTGAAAGAGCTTCAATTAAAATCGGTACATATCTGATAATTCCCGGATAAACCGCTAATAGGACAATTCCTCCGATAATTACGGGAATGTAAATTGAGTTTCTCTGAAAAATCTTTTTATAAAAAATGCCCATGTAAATTATACTGAATGAGCCTATAATCATCAAAAACCTGGAGTCGAAAGCTTTACTTTCATTTGGTCCGGGAGGAGCATTATTTGTAGAAGACCATAACGCTGCCGCTATAATCAAACCAATTATAATATGACCAATAAAGTAATAGGTTGTTTTTAAATATTCTTCTTCGTTTGTAAGATATTTTCTGTAATAAATTACCATTACAATAGTTACCAAACCCAGAAGGGACATAAGATGCACGCCGGTGGAGAGTCCGATTAAGTATGCAATCATTAATAAATATTTTTCATTATCGGGCTCATCTGCTTTTTCATGCCAAATCATTAACAACCAGATAACAATTGTAATAAAGAAAGTAGCCGATGCATAAACTTCGGCTTCAACGGCGTTAAACCAAAATGTGTCGCTAAATGCTAATGATAATGCGCCAATTGCAGCTGCGGCAAATGTAAGAATCGCGTCAAAAAGGTTTTCATGTTTTCCGCCTTTCCAATTTTTAATTACTCTTACTGCAATAAGATATAAAAACAAAATTGCAAACGAACTTGTAACCACGGAAATTGTGTTAACGCGCAAACCTATATTGCTTACAAAAGGAATGAGGGATAACAAACGTCCTACCATTAAAAACAAAGGTGTTCCGGGTGGATGTGGGACTTGCATACCGTACGACGAAGCAATAAACTCTCCGCAATCCCAAAATGAAACGGAAGGTTGAACGGTAGAAAAAAAAGTGATTAAAGCTATTACAAAAACAAAAAATCCGATTATCCTATTAAGATTTTTTTCGTTCATTATTTCCTCTTAATTTCAACATTTTATTTAATATATTAAAAAATTTATTTTTTCATAAAAAAAGTTTTAAACTTGTTGTGAAGAAATTAAACCGGACGGAAATTATTTTTTAAATAGATCATCCAAGTTCGGCTTTGCTCTGTTCACATAATATTTTTGATATAAGGATTTCAATTTTTCAAAAGAAAGTCTGTCAAGCTCTTCATCGTCCTTGTGTCTTTTTAAAAGCATTTTATATTCTTCTTTTTCCTTTGCGGAAAATTTCGGCTCGAATCTTTTTAATTTTTCAAAATATTTTTTTTGATCGTTGAAACGCATAAACGAATCCAATTTTTCTCAAACCACAAATATAAAAAATATCTTTTAGAAGTTTACTTGATTTATTTTTTATTATCAGTTCAATTGAGGGTACCATTCTTTAACTTTTCTTAAAAAATGTTCGGCGGAAACATCCCAATTAAACTTTTTAGACCATTCTTGTGCTGCGCGAGACAATTCTTTTAGTTTTTCTTTATCTGATAAAAATTCAACAATTTCCCTGGCTAAAATAGTAACATTACCTTGTGGCGTTAAAATACCGGTTTCTCCGTTTTTAATGGAATCTCTTAAACCCGGTACATCCGAACCGATTGCGGGAGTTCCCATTGCATTTGCTTCCGTTACCGTTATTCCCCATCCTTCTTTGGATGACATTGAAACGAATAACCAGGCTCTTCCCAAAATTTTTGCTTTTTCCTCTTCCGTTACATAACCTAAAAATTCCACAAAATTTTGAAGTCCTTTTTTATTTACATATTCTTTCAATGTGTTTTCATAATCACCGGTTCCGGCAATTTGAAGTTTTATTTCCGGAATCCTTTCCTTAACTATGTTTACGGCATCAATAACAAGCTGTATGTTTTTATATTTTTTTAATCTTCCAACGTAAGTAATAAGCGGAGTTTCGCTTTTGTTTACGTCGGATTTTTTAAATAATTCGTGGTCAATTGCATTGAAAAGAATATCAACTTTATTTTCGGGCTGACCTAATTCAATTAGTTCATTTTTAGTGCTTTCCGATACGGTAAAAATAGGAGTATTATGATAAACTTTAGGTATTTTTTTTTCTTGTGAAACAATGTAATAAGCAAGCGGAAAGGAGATTTCATCATATAAAGAATTACCATGAATGTGATGTAAAATTCCGACTAACGGTTTTTTTATGTACACGGGAGTAAAAAGTGGAATTTTAGAAATATCGTCAACAACCAAATCGTATTCGTTTTTTCTATCGAAATTTTTATAAAAAGATTTAAACTGCTTATCGAATAAATATTTATTTCCTATTCTAATAATTTCTATCCCGTCTATAATTTCTTTTTCCGGCGCATTTTTAAATTTATGAACTATAAGAGTAACTTTATGTCCCTTTTTTGCTATTCTTTTAAATATCTCTTGAAAATGTACTTCGGCTCCGCCTTTTTCGGGATTTTTTATACATCTCCAATTGATTGCAAGGATATTCATTATTAAGTTTAAAATAAAATTTCAGCAAATAAACATGCAATTATACAAAAACTTTAGTCCTATTGTTTCGGTTATTTTACCAACGTTTAATCGTGCGGGACTTTTGGAAAGAGCAATCATTTCAGTCATCAATCAAAGTTTTATTTATTGGGAATTGCTAGTAGTTGACGACGGCAGCAATGATAATACTTTCGAAATAGTAAAACAATATCAAGAAAAGTTTGAAAAAATAAGATATTTAAGACATTCCAACAGACGTTTGCCGTTTTCGCTTAACGCAGGTATACAAGCATCATCGGGAAAATTTATTACATTTTTAGGAAGCGACGACGAGTATTTATCCGAACATCTTATGTTGCGAATGGAAATTATGAATAAAGAACCAAATGTGGATTTGTTGCACGGGGGAGTTAAAATTACCGGCGATCCGTTTGTTAAAGATAAAAATGATAAATCAAGAAAAATTCATCTTAAAAATTGCGTAATCGGGGGAACTTTTTTCGGGAAAAGGAAAGTGTTTGTTGATGCGGGTGGTTTTAGTAATCTTGAATATAGTGAAGATTCGGAATTTTTAGAAAGAGTGATAAATATATATAATGTTCGCAAGATTGATTTCCCGACTTACATTTATCACAGAGAGACGGAAGACAGTATTACGAACAATATTTAAAGTGAGCAAAGTTAATGGTAATTGCAGACTGGGAACCGGAAACTTCAATTTGAAATGATAATGTAAATCCACGCTTAATTATAACGGCAGAAAAGGGAAGTAGTTATGAAAACATTGAATTTTTGTTAAAATATTTTCTGTAAAAATCCGTTACATTTGCGTTCTATCTTTTAAGCTACCGCTGTTTCACAAAGTAACACAAAGCAGATCACAAAGTTTCACAAAGTAAAAAAAATACTTTTACATTCCCTGAGGTTTCTCAAATAAATTTATATCTATTTCTTAAAATTTCTAATTTCTAACTCCTAACTCCTAACTCCTAACTTCTAGCTCCTAAGTTCTAATTTCCGAATTCATTCCCATCTGTAAAAATCCGTTGCATCCGTGTCATTGGTGGTCTGTTATTTTAACACTCAACGTTTTCCCCGGATCTACACGGAATATTTCTCAATTACATCGTCGGGAATTTTAACGGGTCTGCCGGACTTTGTTGAAATTATGCTGAAAACCATTTGTCCCTCTGCCGCTATTTTATTATTCTCCGATTTAATTATCCAAAAATTTAATACAACTTGTGCGCCTCTGGCGGAATCGATTTGAGCGCGGACAAATATTTTATCGGATAACTTAAGAGCTCTTTTATAATTGATTTCAACTTTGGAAGCGACCCAAGTATATCCTCTTTCTATAAATTCTTCCATGCTCATTTTATAATTCTCTTTCATTTGATGATAACGCGCGGTTAGAACATAATCCAAATATTTTGAATAATGCACGTGATTGTTCATATCGATATCGTCTGGCCGGATTTCTATAGGAGTTTCAAAAGCGCTGTACATGATTTTTCCTTTTTGTTAATTATTTCTAAAACTTTAATGTAAAGTTAATGAAAAAATTTTTAGCGGGATAAAGGTTGGAATTTATTTAACTTAAAAAGTATCGGAAATCTTATCTGCAAGTCTATCGCTTAACAAAGTTTTCCGGTCATCCGGTTTGGTATTGTTTACGGCTCTTTTTATTGAATCCTCTTCACCAATTAGGTATACTTTTTGTTTGCCGCGGGTAATGGCCGTGTACAATAGTTTTCTTTGCAACATAATGGAATGTGATTTTAATATTGGAATAATTACAACGGGATATTCGCTGCCCTGCGATTTATGGATTGAAATTGCATAAGCTAAGGTTATTTCATCAATTTCCGGCAAATCATATTTTACCGGACGACCGTAAAAATCGATTATAAGCTGTTGTGAATTTCTATCGTAATTAATTAACTTTCCGATATCCCCGTTAAAAACATCTTTATCATAATTATTTACAATTTGCATTACTTTATCGCCGGTTTTGAATTTACCGGAAGTCCCTTCAATAAATTCTCCTTCGCCGTTTAATTTATATTGTAATTTTGAATTTAAATTCGTAACGCCCGATTTACCTTTATACATTGGTGAAAGCACTTGTACATCATCAAAAGGGTTAAAACCGAATTTTGACGGCAGATACTCGCCGCACAACTTTAAAATAGTATTAACCGTGCGCTCTTCATTCGTGCTTCTTATGTAAATAAAATCATCTTCTTCGGAACTTATCAAATCCGGCAGTTTGCCGTTATTTATTTTGTGCGCATTAAGAATGATTTGGCTTCCCTCTGCTTGTCGGAATATTTTATTAAATATTAAAGTTTCAACAATATGAGATGAAATTATATCTTTTAAAATATTTCCTGGACCTATCGGCGGAATTTGATCGACGTCTCCAACCAAAATTAACACGGTATTTTCTTTTAATGCATCCAACAATCTGTAAAAAAGAATCATATCCAGCATCGAAGCTTCGTCAACAATTACAAGATCGGCGTCCAATAAATTTTCGCTGTTTTTATTAAACGAACCGTCATGCGGGCTATATTCCAATAATCTGTGAATTGTTTTGGCTTCAAAATTTGTTGTTAGGCTCATTCGTTTTGCTGCCCTTCCGGTCGGCGCGCATAAAGCAATATCGAAATTCAACTCTTTATAAATATCAATCAAATATTTAATTAATGTTGTTTTTCCGGTACCAGGTCCGCCTGTAATTACCAATAAATTGCTTTTAAGTGTGGCTTTAAGTGCATTTATTTGCTGCCCGGAAAGATTTAAGTCTGAATTATTAATTATATTATTAACTTCCAATCTTACATTAGGCATATCAAAAACGGGGAGCGCCCGGGTCATACTTTTTATTTTATTTGATATAATTACCTCGGCAAGAAACATATTATAAAGGTAAATGCAGTTGTCGTTATATTTTTCTGAAAAGGTGGATTTTAATCTTCTCTCTTCAAGTAACGAATCGAGCGCAAATTCAATTTCGTCGGGATTTATTTTCAACATGCCGGAACATTGCATTATTAATTTATTTTTAGGAAAACAAACATGACCTTCGTTTCCTAATTCTTTTAATTTAAATTCGATAGCGGCTTTAATACGAATACCGGCATCATAAGAGAAGCCAAGGTTAAAAGCGAGTTTATCGGCGGTTTTAAATCCTATTCCATCTATATCGTCTATCAATTGATAAGGATTTTTTTCAATTTTATTTTTTGCGGTTTTACCGTATAAATCATAAACTTTTATAGCTTGAGAGGTTGAAAGTCCTATTGACTGAAGAAAAAAAACCGCTTCCCTGGATTCTTTAAGTTTTTCCCAATTAGAAGAAATTTGATCAAATCTTTTTTTGCCGATTCCCTTAATATTTTTCAATGCTTCGATATTATTGTCTAATATATCAAAAGTATCCGCGCCAAATTTTTGCGCTATTCTTTTTGCAAGATGGCTTCCAACGCCTTTCAATAGGTTAGATGCCAGATAATGTTCGATTTTATCGGTGGTTTCAGGAAGTATAGTTTTGAAATTTTTAATCTTAAATTGAGTTCCGTACTTAGGATGCTCGTAAAAAGATCCTTCCAGCTCCAAACGGTCGCCTGTATTAACTTTGTATAAATTCCCCGTAACTGTTAATAGTCCGTCCGACTCGGAAGACAACAAGGCCACTGTATAGTAGTCGTTATCATTCCTAAAAATGATTTTTTCTATAGTTCCCGTCAGTATTGACATTCCAAGAAAACAAAAAATAAATATTTGAAAAATTAGAATATAATTTACAAAAGAAGTTATTAATGTTTAGGTTAAAATTACCCGATTGTTTGCAAGAGAAACAAAAAAAACCCCTCACGTGAGTGAGGGGAAAATAACCTCCTTCGCCCTAAAGCGACAAAAGTTATAAAATGAAGGTAGTGTTGGACCTCCGGATGATTCACCTTAAATTTATTTTTCTCGGTTTTTGCTTGAAACCCAATTTTTACACTTATAGGTTCCTCATCCAATTTTAAGCTAACGATTTTCGGAAAGATTGTCAATGCTTTTATGAGTAATAAGAAAATAATTTTTTTCGCGACTGAAAATCGAATTTAAATAGAGAGTTTTTGAGGAAATTATTCATTTATAAAAAGGATTATTGGGCTGTTTTGGATTTTTTCAAAGGTCCTTTAAATAATTTATAATTGTAAAATTTGCATTCCAAAGCACCGTTGAAAAGAGTAAGTCTTTTAGAAGTTTTTAGACCGATATTTTTCATCGCTTCTTTATCGCTGCTTAAAATCCAGGCATCGTAACCGGTAAATTTTTGCTTTAGCACATCTCCAAAATTTTTATATAGATTGTTAAGGTTTCTTTCTTTTATTCTTTCCCCGTAAGGCGGGTTGGTTACAATTAATCCGTTCCCTCCAATTTTATCAACGTCGGTAAAATTTTTTCTTTCCAAAATTATTTTATTTGATAATCCGGCTCTTTGCGCATTTTTCTTTGCAATATTAACGGCTTTACTTGATTTATCGCTTCCGTAAATTTTTATTTTAAGTTCTTTTTGATTTTCAGTTAGTTTATTTTTTACGTTATTGAATAATTCGTTGTCAAAATCTTTCCATTTCATAAATCCTAAATTATTCCGGTTTAAGTTAGGAGCAATATTCATTGCAATCATTGCCGCTTCTATTACGAGAGTTCCGGAGCCGCACATCGGATCGATGAAATTAGAATCACCGTTCCATCCAGTAAGCAAAATCATACCGGCAGCAAGGGTTTCGTTAAGGGGAGCGGTAAATCCTTCCAATCTATATCCCCGCTTGTGTAAAGATTCGCCCGAGCTGTCCAAAAATATTCTGCACGAGTTATTTTGAATATGCAGATGAATTTTAATATCGGGCTCAACTGTATTTATATTTGGCCGTTTCCCTCTGGATTCTCTTATTTTGTCTACTATAGCATCTTTAACTTTTAGCGACGGAAACTTGGAGTGTTTGAACAATTTGGAATTCACTACACTTTCAATCATAAATGTTTTATTGGGATTGATAAATTTTACCCAATTAACGGCAAAAGTTTTTTTGTAAAGATTGCCGGCATTACTAATATTAAAAGAAGAAAGGGGAACAAGAATTCTTAAAGCCGTGCGCAAAGAAAGATTTGCCGTGTAAAGTAATTCTTTGTTCCCTTCAAATCCGACAGCCCGGTTCATAATTTTAATATTTTTTGCGCCGTATTTTTCCAGTTCACCGGCTAATACATTTTCCAAACCGAATTGTGTTTTTGCTATAAAACTTTTGTAGTTAATAAAATTCTTCACATTACTTAACAAACTATTGATTCAAAATTTTACGAAGGTTTTCTTTATTAACTTTTAACAAACCTACTTTAGGTAAGCGGGGAAGTAATATCTTCCAATTATTATTTTTTTCAAATACTTTTTTAAATAAAGGAAGAGACTCATTTACTTTACCGGTGTTAGCAAGTGTAACTGCGTGCCAAAATTTCATTTCCTCGTTTTGCGGAAACATATTTTCGGCTGTAGAATATTCTTTCATGGCAAGGCTCATTTTACCGTTTTCTACGGCAAGATCTCCGTTATTCATATGTTCGTATGCGCGGTGTACTTTTAATAATCTTTTTAACTCTTTAACAGGATGTTCACTGTCTTCCACTCTTAAATCAATTAGTCTGTCAGCCCAAACTTTACCGGTAGATTTTCCTTTAACAACAAGAATAGCGGCGGATTGTTTTCCTCTTATATCACCGCCTGCATTTTGAGCGGCTTCAAGAGCAGCTATCATTCTTTCAGCTAACGGAGCTTTCGTAGTTTTAAAAGCGTGAGCCATTGCCGGCCAAACTTTATTATTTACCATTAAGTTTGCTTGAACGGAAAAATTTTTTTCGTGATAATCGCCGGCAGCGGGAATACAATTTTTACCCGTATAAACTGCCGTTCTGCCTTTTGTATCCAAAACTGCCAATTGCCTTACGTCTCTGCCCGGATCCGATTCAATTAAATATTTTACTACCTGTGCAGGTGTTAAACCTTGTTTTAATAATGCCAGTCCGCGGGGACCGAAAGACGCATTTATAAAAGATTGAGTTGCTACAACTCCAACGCCGGCTTCTCCCCATGAAACTAAAGTGCCGACAGAAAACCAATGCGATTGAACGGCCACACCCATTTCTCCTGTTACGGAATCCCTGGCGACAATAGAATAAGTATGAACAAGCGGTGAAGATGATTTATAGGTCTGCGAACAGACAAACGAAAGACTTAACAGAAGAAATAATATTAAGAGAAATCTTTTTGTCATTTTAACCTCCGGTAATTAAAAATAATTTATTTAGGATTTATAACAAGATTCATCAAGATATCGCCCGGTTGGGGAACGGGTTTATTATTGACGGAATAAATCAACAATTCTTTTTTAGAGTTAATTAAAAACATCGGAATAATATTTTGTTCGCCGTATTTAGCTTTGATGTCGTCTATATTAAAATCTTCGGTTATTTTTGTTGAACTGATCGACGAATCGTCTATAATATAATGCTCAAGCGTATAAAGCATTGTGTTTTCGTTAAAAAGTATTGTTCCCCTTAGCTCTTTTGAAACCTCGTCCAATTCACCGTCTTTATCGCGGTCAATACCGACTTGAAAAACGTTTTGGCTTCCAAACAATGTAGAGAAATGAAGAGCAGCGAGTGAATTTACTTCGTTATTCGGAGTTATTGCCAATAGTTTCCCTATTCCTTCAAAATCCAATTCATCTTCAATGGTTTCCGACAAAACATTGCCGCGAATTGCATTTAATCCTTTTAATTTTGCTTCCAAAACATTATGACTGTTTGTATCAATTAACATGGTTTTAAATCCTTCGTCTTGTAACGCTTTTGCAATTGATTGAGCCAATTTATGCGCACCAACTATTAAACAGCCTTGAGGATTGGAATCTGCCAATTTTAATTTTTTTGTTAAGGGAAATGCTCCGAGTCCATATACTGTTATTGTTGAAATGATAATTAAAAACATAAGCGGAACAAGGAGTTCCGAATTATCGATTCCTTTTCCGCCAAGTTCAATTGCGAACAAGGAAGTTATTGCGGCGGCTACAATCCCGCGCGGAGCCATAGCGCTTAGAAATATTTTCTCATTCAATTTTAGTGTTGATTTGTATGTAGAAATAAAAATAGAAAGCGGACGGATTATAAAAATTAAACTCAGAACAAATAGAAAACTTGAAACATCAAGAAGTTTTAAATCCGAAATTTTTAATCTTGCAGCTAATACAATAAATAAAAGGGAAATTAACAGAACTCTTAAATTTTCCTTAAATTCAATAATGTGGTGAACAACTACCGATTTTTGATTTCCCAAATAAATTCCCATTAAAGTGACGGTAATTAAACCGCTTTCCGGTTGAATGGAATTAGAGATAACAAAAATTCCTACTACAAGCGCAAGAGTAACCGGGTTTTCCAAATAATCCGGAATTAAATTATGTTTTACCGCATGCACCAATAAATAACCTGTTCCTATTCCCAAAATAGAACCTACAAGTATCGATTTTACTATTGTAAGAATTACAACTGTTGTTGCGTCTTTAACTCCCGCGGTTAAAATCACCTCCAACACTATTACCGATAAAATAGCACCAATAGGATCGTTAACAATTCCTTCCCACTTCAAAATTGAATTTACTTTACCTTTGGGTTTTACTTGGTGGAGCAGCGGAATTATAACAGTAGGACCGGTAACGATTAAAATAGCAGCCAATAAAAGGGAAATATCCAACTGAAGATTAAGAATATAATATACGGCTAGGGTTGTTAAACCCCAAGTAATAATGTTCCCGACAGTAATTAAATTTCTAATTATGCCCGAACTTTTCTTAAATTCCGAAAAATGTAAACTTAAACCGCCTTCGAATAAAATAATCGAAACGGAAATAGAAACAAAAGGAAATAACAAATCGCCAAACAGTTTATCCGGATCGAGTAAATTTAATACGGGTCCGGCAAGAATACCGAAAATAAGTAACAATAAAATTGAAGGAATTTTATAACGCCACGAAATCCATTGTGCAGCAATACCCACAACAATAAGAGAAGCCAAACCGATTAGAATAAATTCATTCATATTTTATTTAGCGCCTAATGGTTTTCTCCGGATGGGCATTGTCATGCATCTGCAACCGCCTCCGCCCCTGGCAAGTTCATCACCTTCAATTGTTACAACACAATTTTTATAATCTTCCGGTTTCAGGTTACCGTTAATAACCTCATCGGCTTCCAGAATTTCAAAACCGTTTTTATTCAATTCATCAATTGTATAAACATTTCTTCCGTAACCTAAAATTTTACCGGGAGCAAATGCAAAAAAATTTGCGCCGCTATGCCATTGCTCTCTTTCCTGTATCCATTCATCCGTATTACCGCCGCAATAAACTGGTTTCAGATCAAATCCTAATTTATTCAGAGCTTCCAAAATATTTCTTTCTTCTTTGATGGAAGTAACTTTGCCGGCATCAATTTTAATATGAACCGTTCTTAAACTGTGCTTATCAATTATTACCGGTTTGTAAATCATACATTTGTCAAAATCCAATAATGTAAAAACCATATCAAGATGGATAAACGATTCCATATTATGCGGAAGTTCTTGAACGATAATATGTTTAGTCTTTTTTTTCTTTTTTAAATGCTCAATAATAAAATCAACTCCTTGTGTAGTTGTCCTCATTCCAATTCCTATTAGCAATACATCTTCGCCGGCAATTATTATATCTCCGCCCTCGATTGTTATTTTATTATTGTCAATCGATTTTGCTTTATGAGGATCTAAAATATTGTTTTTCATTTCCGGGTGAAATTTAAAAATTGTTTCCATTATTTTAGCTTCTCTTTCCCGCACGCGGTTAGCTAATTTACCGATCAACACTTTTTGTAAAATACTGATTGAACTGTCCCTTGTAAAAAATAAATTATGCAACGGTTGTAACGCATACCTTTCACCGCTAAGAAACGATGTGAGATTATCGATATTTAACGGAACGCCTTCAATTAATTGACGGGTTAGCTCTTTAACAGGTAACTTTTGCAGCTTGTTTTTTACATGCACAAATTCTTTATCGATGCAAATATTATTTAATAAGTGTGATCTTGCAGATGAATCGGAAAGAACTTCGCGCAGTAAATCCGTTACCTCAAAAGTTTTGGTTACGCGTTTAAGAACACTAATAAACTGAGAATATTCTTGTTGCGCAACGGAAAGATTTAAAATATCGCTGTATAAAGCCCTTTCTGCATTTTGAGGAGTCATGTTTTCCACTTCTTTACCGGGAGTGTGCACAATAACGCCTTCAAGTTTTCCAATTTCCGAATTTACTAAAACTTTCATATTTATTCTTTTTTTATTTATGTAAATTATTTTTTCATTTTAATTTTCAACTTATCCAACCATAATTCCTTTACAATTCTTGGGTTTCCGCTTTCGTCATAAAATCCGGTATCTCTCCATACTTTATTAATATCGTCAGGCGAACCGATTGCTTTCCAAAGAGCATCATAGTCCCTTATTACAAAGTTAATAATAAATTTTACATTATATTTTTCCGCAGAAGATAGTAATAGCTCAAAATATTTTTTTTGTTTCTTTGCACTGCCGTTAAAAATTAAAGAATTGTTAAATATTGAAAATTTCTGTGCCGGATAACTCGTTTCACAAATTGCAATGGGTTTGGATGACAGACTAAAAATATTTTTAAATATTGCCGCGTTAATTGTATCGGCTAAAAATTTGCTTAAAAATGTGTGCATCGAGAGTCCGAAATAATCTGTGTAATCAATCATATCGTTAAATGCTTTTATTTGCACATCATGATTAACGTTGCGATAACCTTCTATTAAATCCATTCCTACAAATGAAACCATTATAGGTAATGCCGGAAAAAGTTTTTTAAGTTCCGAATAAACAAATTTGTGAAGTTCCAAATATGCATTCCATTTTACCAGTGATGTATCGGAATCAGCTAATAAATTTACTTCTATACCGATTGTTAAAAAGTCGGGATTAAAAAAATTAATTATACGTTTTGCATAATTGAAATATGCCGTTTTTATTTTAGGATTATTAAATTTATAAGTATTCCAAGGAGGGGGGAGAGGTATATTGCCTTTTTCGGCTTTGTACGGAGCCAGTCCGTTTCTGGTTATATTAATCGGAGTTATTGCCAAATATATTTTATGTCCAACCGGTGTATGAGATTTTCTGTATTCCCAATCGGCCATTAAATTTTGATGAAATTCTTTGTCGTCCAAAGCTTCCTGCCATGGAATACCGTCATCAAAATGATGAGCAACAATATCGGACTCAGATTTTATAATTTTATAACTAAATTCCACCGCTTCCGGAGTTACATCATAAGGAAAGGGAGTAAAGCCTAAATAATAGTTGCGGATTTTACCCGTCTCAGGTGTTGTTATTGAGTTTTCTTTACAAGAATTTATTAATAAAAGCAAAATCAATATAAACAGGTAATTTATATAATTTAGCATTAAAGGAACCTGCTTGATTGTTATGATGTAATAATTAATCCGGGACAATCCAAATATTATCTTCAATTTCTAATTTTGTGTCATCCAAATAAACTGCTCTACCGGTTCCGCCTTCCCGGAAATCAGTAACTATATCCACATGTTGAGCTGATGTATTCAT
>JALSTI010000030.1 GCA_026983795.1 Melioribacteraceae bacterium | reverse complement strand
TGCTATTGCAGCTTATTACAGCAAAGGTAAAACGGCGGGACTTATTCCCGTTTCTTACACTTTCGCTAAATTTGTAAGAAAAAAGAAAGGCATGGAACCCGGCAAAGTGTTAATTTCGAAAGAAAAAGTTTTGTTGGTAAAACCGGAAATTCCTAAAAATGCTGAGCAAGTTTATGAATAAAGATTTGAAAAATAAAGCCGCGGTGTTATTTGCACAGGGCGATTTGGAGTTGAATAAAGCTTATGAAGCCGATAAAATAAAATTTGACGGCAAAGTCAGAACGTGCTCCCGTCGTGCTTCCGGCTTTTATTTAGATGCTTTACTTACAGTTTCACCAAAAGAATTTTATGGAAAAAGTTTTATGTCGCATTTAAGGGGAATTCTTTCTGATAATTCCGTACCTCAAAAGGTAAAAGATTCGGCAAAACTTTTACTCGTTAAAGCGTCTGTTAAAGAGATTAGCGGAGCGGCTGCAATAAACAGCGCTAAAATAATTATGGATTATTGTAAATCGGAATTTGAAAAAGTTATTTAACTATGTCAATTAAACGAACTGTCATAATTTTAGGAACTGCCGTTTTAATGGCAATTGTGTATAATCAATTTTCAGCTAACGGACTTAAACTGTTCGGTACTGCAACTCAAACCTATTCCGATAAATTGAAAAGAAATGATGAAAAATCAAAATCCGAATTGGCAAAATGGTCGGTTAATCCCGATAAATTAGCCTGGCACAAAATTCGTTCGGACCAACTTTATTACGTTTTCGAACATAAAATGGGAATTATCATTGATCCCCGCGACGAATGG
The DNA here is from genome assembly GCA_026983795.1 of Melioribacteraceae bacterium. GTDB lineage: Bacteria > Bacteroidota > Ignavibacteria > Ignavibacteriales > Melioribacteraceae > BMS3ABIN04. The sequence continues at coordinate 4,150 of JALSTI010000030.1, read as the reverse complement.
GATTATTCCGAATCACACATAAAAGGAGCAATAAATTTTCCTTTTTATAAATTCGACGAACTGAAAAACCAAATACCATTTAATAAAAACGATTTGGTTGTGGTTTACTGCGAAGACAATAACTGCGATTTGGGAAAATCTTTATGCGATTCGTTAGTTAATATGAAATTTAAAAACATTTTCCTTTATAAAGGCGGCATTGACGAATGGAAATTTGCTCAATATCCAATCGATAAATCAAAATTAAAAATTTTATAAAATTATGTCATCTTTTCTAAAAAATAGAAAATTACATCTTATTCTCAGAATTTTATTTGCTTTGATTTTCATAACTGCATCCGTTTCGAAAATTTCAGATCCTATTAGTTTTGCAACGAATGTTCAAAATTTTAATGTGCTCCCGGATTCTTTTGTAAATCTTTTTGCAGTAATAATTCCATGGATTGAGTTTACTTCGGGACTTTTGCTTTTGTTTAATTTTTACGTTAGAGAAAACATATTTATCTTATCAGGATTACTGGTAATTTTTACCTTAGTTATGATTTTTGTTTTAATCAATAAGATAGATGTATCGTGCGGTTGTTACGGTGATTATTTTATACAGAAAGTAAATTCCTTCAAAGTTATAGAAAATATAATTTTGATAATTTTAGGGTCCTTCTTATATAAATATGCTCCCACAAAAAGTCAACCGTCCGAATGAAAATCATCAAAAATGAAGTAAAAAAAATATTAGTTATAAAATTAAGAGGAATAGGAGATGTAATTCTTTCCACTATTGTTTTAGATAGTCTTAAAGAAAATTTTCCAAACGCTAAAATTGACTTTTTAACTGAAAAAATAAGTTTTCAAGTGTTAAAAGGATTACCGCAAATAAACAATTTAATAGAATTTAACAGAAAAAACACACTGCAAAGACTTAAATTATTCCCGTTGATCAGAAAAAAGAAATATGATTTAATACTCGATTTATTCTCGAATCCGGCTACCGCTCAATTAACATTTTTAAGCGGAGCACGATACCGGATCGGGTTTCCGTACCGTGGCAGAAAGTATGCTTATAACTTATTTGGGCCTTCTGAACGGGGTAAATTCCATGCCGGTTTGCTTCATTTGGAGGTTTTAAGGCTTATTGGACTTAAAATATCGTCACAAAAACTATATTTCGCTTTAAATAAAAAACACAACATATTTGCTAAACAATATGTTAACTCTAATAACTTAAAGCATAAACTACTTGTTGGGCTTATTCCTTCGGGAGGTTGGTCTTCAAAGAGGTGCGATCCCTCAAAATTTGCTGAAATCGGAGAGGAAATTATCAAAAAATACGATGCTCACGTTTTAATTTTGTGGGGACCCGGAGATTACGATGATGCTGTTACGATAAAAAGACAGCTTAGGAGCAATGCCGTCCTTGCTCCTAAAACCAGCCTGTCCGAAATGGGAGCATTGATTTCCAATTGTGATTTTATTGTTGCAAATGATTGCGGACCTATGCATATTGCGGTTGCGTTAAGCATTCCGGTATTAAGTCTTCACGGTCCAACCAATCCTAAATTACAAGGACCATTGGGAACAAAACACGAATGGATACGATTGGAAGAATTGGATTGTATCGGGTGTAATTTATTGGAATGCCCTAAAAACCATGAATGTTTCAAAAATTTACCGGTTGATAACGTTATTACAAAAATCGACCGTTTGATCGAAAAAAATAATATTTTGTCGAATGAAAAAAATTGAATTGATTTTAAAATCATTGTTATTTAATACTCTTTTGCTCTTCAAAACACAGCCGGATTTAAGTGAAAAAATTCACTTAAACGAAAATTCTAAAGTGCTAATAATAAGACTTAACAGAATTGGCGATGCATTAGTTACAACTCCCTTGATCACATTTATAAAAGAATCAACAAAAAGTAATATTACGGTTTTAGCGGATAAGAAAAATCATTTCGTTTTTCAAAAGTCATTGGGAGCAGATAAAGTTATAGTTTATAAAAAGGGATTAGTTTCATTTTTCTCTCTAATTAAAAATCTTAATTCTCAAAAATTCGATGTTGTGATTGATGCCCACGATGATGTTTCTACCACCGTTACATATTTAATTGCTTTTATAAATGCAAAATTCAAAGTCGGACTGAGCAAAAGTAATTCAAAGATTTTTACAAATACAATTGAACGCGGTGATCCGGCTAAAACCCATGTTGTGCTCCGGATTATGAATCTTGTTACTTTATTCGGTTTTACTTTTAATCCCGATGAAATTAATATCACGTATCGTGCATCAAAACAATCGGAGGATTTTGCGAAACAATTTTTAATTAATAACAACCTGAACAATAAATTTTTGATTGGGATAAATATATCTGCCGGAAGCAACGCGCGGTTTTGGGGTGTAGATCGATTTAAAAAATTAGTTCAATTCTTTATGGAATATAACGTTAACGTGCTCCTTTTATCTTCCGGAACAGACCTCGATAAAGTATCCAAAATTAGTAATCAGTCAATACTTAATTTTTATTCCGATAATTTTGATAAATTTACGGGAATTATTTCCAAATTGGATTTACTAATAACGCCGGATACATCTGTAGTTCACTTGGCATCGGCATATAAAATTCCAGTTTTCGGACTATATGTTCATTACAATACCGCCGATATGATTTGGAGCCCGTTAAGATCTGAATTCGATTGCGTTATTACCGAGGAAGCAACTTTAACTAATATGAGTTATGATAAAGTAATAAACAAACTTAAACCATTTTTTAAGAGATTATTAAATGCCAAAAGAAATTCCTAACTGCAAAAGGTTTACCGGATATAAACCCTGTTTCCCGGATCATAATTGTTGGACCGACGGTTGTAAAGATAACATCCCTTTCGGTACAAAAATTTTAATTATTAATTTAGACGCGATGGGTGATGTTTTAATGACTACTGCTCAATTAAAATCCATTAAGAAAAAGTATCCGGTCTCTACAATAATTTGGATTACTTTAAAAAACGCGGCTCCTTTGCTTCAAAACATCGACTTGATTGATTCCGTTTTCATTTATAACGCCGAATCTATCCTCGTTTTACAGCAAATGAAATTTGATATTGTAATGAATGTTGATAAATCTGTTCGATCTGCCGCTCTTGCCATGAGCGTTTCAGCAGATAAAAAATTAGGCTTCGGAATTAACGAAAACGCACAAATTATTCCGTTTAATAAGGGTGCCGAATACAATTATTTACTTGGAATGGATGATCATTTGAAATTTAAAGTTAACACTCGAACCGGACAAGATTATCTCTCCGAAACCCTTGAAGTTCCTTATGAAAGGAATGAATATCTATTCAATTTTTCAAACGAGGAAATAGATTTTATAGAAAATTATAAATCGGAATTAGGTTTAACAAACAATGATGAAATAATTGGATTTAATACAGGCTGTTCCGACTTGTATCCAAACAAGAAAATGACCATTGAGCAACATATTTATTTAATAGACAGGTTCCTTAGTTATAACCGCTTCAAAATTATGTTACTCGGAGGACCCGTGGATACGGAAAGAAACAAAATAATTGCCGGAAAATTCGGCGAGAAAGTTATAAATACCCCAACTACATTAGGAGTTAGAAAGGGCGCATGTTTCGAAAGTATTCCCCAATTGATAATTACCGGGGATTCCTTTGGAATGCATTTGGCAATCGCTTTGAAAAAATACGTAATTGCATGGTTCGGTTTAAGCTGTTGGCAGGAAATTGATTTGTATGACAGAGGAGTAAAAATTTATCCCGAGGACCTTGAATGCGCACCGTGTTGGAAAAAAGTTTGCCCTTATAATTTGGAATGTATACAGCAAATTGATTTAGAACGTATAGAAAATGAAACTTTGAAATATTTTAGTAATTCTGACTAAAATTTAGTCCTTTTATATAGTAATATACTAATAGAGTATTTTTAATTGTCAATATTAAACTATTTGTTAATTAAGAAGTTATCCTTAATCACTTCATAAAATAATTTAACGGATATTTTTTGAAACTTTGGAACTTTTTATTACTTTCTTGAAAACATAATTAATAAGTAAGAACCGGTTTTCCAATAACTATTTTTTTTAATTGTTATTTTTAAATCTGTAATTAAGTCCCGCACAGCTTT
>JALSTI010000029.1 GCA_026983795.1 Melioribacteraceae bacterium | reverse complement strand
CCGGAATTTCCTACACTCCGGGCTCTATAATTTATAAACGTAATTACCTGCTACTTCATCAAAATCATTTTCTTTACCGCACTGTATTTCCCCGAAGCTATTTTGTAAAAATATATTCCGCTGGGAAGTTCACTCCCATCAAAATTTACTTTGTGTTTGCCGGCGGTTGCATAACCATCTACAAGTGTTTTTACCTTTCTTGATGCGGTATTTTAGATTCCCGTTTACGCGGGAATGACAGTCCGGAACAATCGATACAAAAGATTCTGTAATCTTTAAGCATCGTAGGTAACTTACAACCGGCATATTAATTAAGCTTTGTTTTCCCTTTATTCAAATCCGAATAAATTATAAATCCGGCAAGAAATCCAATTAAAAGAATAACAGTGCCCCACAGATATTCCGCAAAAATAATTTTACCCAAGCCGAACAAAAATGAATAGATGACCACAATTCCCAGAAACCAATCTATAAATAATCTACCGAAACCTGAATCCCCTTTTACGCCGCCGGTAAGTTTTTCTATATGTTTCCAGCCGATTCCCCCCGGATGAGTTCTTTCATAAAATTTTATCAACTTTTTCTGCTCAACTGGTTTAGTTAAATATGTAACAACCAACCAGACTATAGTTGTCCCAAATACCGTAGGATAAAGGGTGAGCGGAGATTCAATTCCGAAATGATATTTTGCAACGGGATATATAATTAACGGTGCAATCATTGCGGAGATTTCCGACCAAGCGTTAATCCGCCACCAATACCATCTTAAAATAAGTACGGCACCCATTCCCGCACTTGCATTAATTATAAATTCCCACGCTCCGGATATTGTGGTTAGAAAATATTTAGTTACCAAAAGTGAAAATACTATCATAAAAATTATACCGGTTCTCGAAATTAATACATAATGTTTTTCACTGCCGTCTGTTTTAATAAACCGTCTGTAAAAATCATTTATCAAATATGAAGTTCCCCAATTAAGCTGTGAAGCTATTGTTGACATATATGCAGCAAGAAATACTGCAATCAGTAAACCTAACAAACCGCTCGGCAAATACTTTAACATTAATTTCGGATACATTACTCCGGGATCAACCGTATTTTCATAATTCTCATACATTTCCTTAAATTCTTTTGAATGAAATGTACCGTCGCTACTTTCCAACAACGATTTATTGTTATAAGCTTCAACAACCTTTTTGTACAGAACCGGATTCGATTTCCGTATTACCTCGGTGTTTTCGCTTCTCGGCAAAATTACCAATGCGGCAAGAGCTACTACTATCCAAGGCCAAGGGCGTATTGTGTAATGTGCAATTGTGAACCATAATGTAGCAAGTATACTATGTTTTTCATCTTTAGCCGACATCATTCTCTGGGCGATATAACCGCCTCCACCGGGATCGGCACCGGGATACCAACTCGACCACCATTGAAGCCCAATATGCGCAAAGAATGCACCGACCGAAATTGCCAAAGCACCTCCTGTAATACCTTTAACCGAAACTTCACCTATGTGAGGGAAAAAGTCCAGAAGCTGCGGAGCAAGTTTGTTTTTAAGTGAAACCATACCGCCAATTTCCGGTAGTTGCACAACAATAACGGCAAGAATAATGCAGCCTATCATCGCAAAGACAAATTGAAAACTATCCGTCCTTGCAGTACCCAATAATCCGGATGCGGACGCATAAACAGCAATAATAGAAGCGGCAATAACAACCAATAAAAATGCGTCTATACCGGGAATTGTTACCCTAAAAATTTTTTCCATTGCTTTATGCACCCAACCCATAACGATTGCATTCATAAACAGACCGAGATACAAAGCTCTAAATCCGCGTAAAGCGGCGGCGGCTTTGCCGGAGTAGCGAAGCTCAACGAATTCAACGTCGGTCATAATTTTAGCGCGGCGCCAAAGTTTTGCAAAGAAAAAAACCGTAAGCATTCCGCCTATTGCAAGATTCCACCAGAGCCAATTTCCCGCAATTCCGTTTTTAGCAATTAATTCCGTAACGGCAAGCGGAGTATCCGCTGCAAATGTGGTTGCTACCATTGCGGTTCCGGCAATATACCACGGCATATTTCTACCGGACAGAAAAAACTCGCCCGTATCTTCTCCAGCTTTTTTTGAGTAATACGCGGCAATTGCAAAAATGATAATAAAAAATAGAAGAACTACAGAGATATCTAATAAGGTTAGTTGATGCATTTGGAGTTCCAATAAAATTTTGCAGTAAATTTAGAAATTTAATTTAATTATTTTTTGATTGGTTTTATAATAATTTACCTTCCCATAATTACTACAATTTTATTTTCCGTTCCTTCCGGTTGAATAGGAACAACGCCATTAATTATTTTACCATTCAGTTTTATTGATTTAACTCCTCTTTCTATTTTATCGGGATTTAAAACCAAAATGTTGTACATAGCTCCCCGCCATTTTCTTCTAACTTCAAATTTATTCCACTCCGATGGAATACACGGATCAATTTCCAAACCGTTGTATGCGGGACGAATACCAAGTATATAATGTGTAGCAGCGACATAAAACCACGAAGCGGTTCCCGTCAACCATGGATGCCTGGCCCTGCCGAAAGCAGTATGATCTTTACCGTAAACAAACTGGCAATATGAATATGGTTCGGCTTGTCTAATTTCTATTATATCGTTTTGGTTGTAAGGTAATATAGCATCGTAATATTTCATAGCTCTGTTTCCTCTTCCAAGTTTGCACTCGGCAATAACCGCCCACGGATTAGGGTGACTGAAAATGGAAGCATTTTCTTTTATTCCTTTATAAACCCTTGTAACATAACCGATATCGTCATTAGCTTTTGAATATGCAGGCCAGAGTAAGTGTAATCCATATTGAGAAAATAGATATTTGTCGACCGCATCCATAGCTTTTAGTGCCCTGTCCTTATTTGCAACACCGGAAAGCACAGCCCAAGACTGAGCATTCAAAAATATTTTTCCTTCTTCGGTTTCATTAGTTCCGATTTTTTCCCCCTTTTTTGTAAAACCACGTATATACCACTCACCGTCCCATAAATTATTTTCACATGCTTTCCGCACCGCTGCAGCCATATTTTCATATTTTTTCACATCTCCGGTTTTACCAAGTCTTTTAGCCGATTCAATAAATATATTGATTGCCCAATAGTGCATGAAAGAAACCATTGAGCTTTCACCTCCGCCAAGATTCAAGCAATCATTCCAATCGGCTCTTAATCCTTGACAAATTCCCCTCTGTCCAATATAATTTGCTGAAAAATCAAGTATTTTAGTTAAATGTTCATAAACGGTTCCTTCGCCTTTATCAGCGTAAGGTATAATTTTATCAAAAAACGTCAGGTCTCCGTTTTCCACAATCCACTCGCAAACGGAAGCAACCAGCCAAATAGCATCGTCGGCACAAACATCTTCCAAACCGTGAACAATATCCGACGGACTTTGAGAAGGAACAACAGTAGGTAATTTAACACCGGGAAGCTTATCTTCTTTAGGCTCAAAAACATCAGGATCAAACAAGTGTAGTCCATATCCTAAGCTTGTATGTCCCCTAAGGAGTTGTATAATTCTTTCTTTCGTTTTAGTTGGATTTGTATGAACCACTCCCAATATATCTTGTGAAGTGTCTCTGTAACCTATTCCTACTCTTCCACCTACTTCTATAAAGGAAGCAAAACGAGACCATACTACAGCCGTTTCCGCTTGATATAAAGTCCATAAATTTATCATGGAATTAAAACCTTTATGTGGAGTAACACATTGAAGAATAGAGAGTTTATCATCCCAATATTTTTTTAATTCGTTAAATGCATCATCAACATTTTTTAATTGGGAATATTTTTCTTTTACCGGATATCCTTTTTCGGTTCTGGAACCAACACCCAACATAAAAACAATTCTGGTTTTTTCTTTAGGTTTCAAAACAATTTGTTTATGAAGAGAACCGCAATGATTGCCACCTAATTCAGTGCTATTGCCGCACTTCCCGTTTTCAACGGCAATAGGATTGCTTTCGGTTCTATAATTACCGATAAATACGTCCCGTACGCAATCGTAACTGTCAGGATTAAAATTTGAGGCAAAGAAATGAAACGTCCAAGGTTCATAGAAAAAATCATATTCAATTATTCCGTTTTTATAACTTGACCCGCTTGCATACAAACTCATTTGAAAATTCTGATTATCAATCTCCACATGATGGAAAGAAAATTCGACATAAGAAAATATGCTCAATTTTCTTGAAGTATTTCCAGTGTTCTCAATTTTTACATCCCATAATTCGACGTCATCACTTAAAGGAATAAACATTAGTTGTTCAGATTTAATATTTTTATAATCGCATTGAAATTTTGAATATGATAGTCCGTGTCTACAAGTATAATTGGCTTTAGTATAATCTTTCCCGACCGGCTGCCAAGAAAGGCTCCAATACTCACCGGTTTCGTCATCTCTGATATAGACATAATGACCAGGCCGGTCTAAAGGAATAGCATTTGGCCGGAATCTGGTTACTCTATGATGCTCGGTTGATTTATAAAAAGTATATCCTCCGGCATTATGAGATATTACCGTACAAAGATTTTTTACACCTAAATAGTTCGTCCAAGAAACAGGGATGTCAGGGCGTTCGATAACGTATTCCCTTTTCTCATCATCAAAATAACCATATTTCATGTTACCTCAAAAATTTGGTTGAGCAATTAAATTTGATTAGAATTTAACCATTTTCCATGTCCACATTCTTAAAAGGAACAAACCATGCAACTAAAAATGAAGGTATAGTAGCTACAAGAACCCAAAGGAAAAAATATTTATATCCCAAAAAATCGCTTAAATAACCACTGATCATGGAAGGCAGCATAAATCCCAGATTCATAACGGCAGTTGCAAAAGCATAATGTGCCATTTTATATTTACCAGGAGCTATTTGTTGCATCATAAAAAGAATAACGCCCACAAAACCGAAACCATATCCAAACCA
>JALSTI010000028.1 GCA_026983795.1 Melioribacteraceae bacterium | reverse complement strand
CGATTTTTTCTTCCTTGATAAAAATAGACTTGCGGTAATAATCGGAGATGTTTCCGGGAAAGGAATTGCAGCCGCAATGTTGATGGCTGTCTGCAAAACTTTATTGAAAGCTACCGCTTACAAAGGCATTCCGGCAGATGATGTTTTAAGCGAAGTAAACAATATGCTTGTTGAAGAAAGTCCTATAAACATGTTTGTAACGGTTTTCTTCGGTGTTTTGGATATCCGGAACGGAGCTTTTGAATACTCAAACGGAGGGCATAATCTTCCGTATCTTGTTACATCCGATAAAAATGTTACTCAATTGGAAAATATCGGCGGACTTGTACTCGGCGCTATAAAAAATATGGAATATCAATCAAATCTGATTATGCTAAAGCCCGGTGAAAGTCTTTTTTTCTATACCGATGGTATTACGGAAGCATTCAATCATGAAAATGATGAGTTCGATGAAAAACGTCTGGAAGGTTCTCTGCGGAAAAGTAAAAGCTTAAGTACTAAAGAAATAGTTGAAAATGTGCTGGAAGATGTGAAAGCTTTTTCGAATGATACCGAACAATCTGATGATATAACATGTCTCTCTCTTAGATATCTAAAATAAGCAACTTTACAAAAATTAGTATGTAAACCTCTTTTTTAAGTTATATAGATGATTCCACTATAAAAAGGTGGTATTTCATTAGCCACGCGTTTTAACGTGGGGATTCAGATAAAAACAAACTTTCCCGAACGGACTTTAGTCCGTGAGGGGCTTTTTAGAGTGGACTCATAGATTGTTTCCCAAGCTTAACGAGCAAAAAGTCCTAATCTTTGCGTCATAACTACAAGATAAGTATAGGATAAAAATTTACTTTGTACTTCAGAAGTCAAAAAGTTAACATCGTAAATAAACAAGAGCGGAGGTGCGAATAAAATGAAAGTTAAATTTAGTCTACTGGTTTTAGTAATAATATTTTCCTTATCAATTCCTAATATTGCCCAATTCAATAATCATATTCACAGGGTTACAACATGGAAAATGGTTGTCCATGAAAATGGCTCAGAAAAGGAGTTAAAACAATTACTGAATGAATGGATTGAAAAAATTGGGAAGAAAAACTATAAAATATTGCATTTTAAAATTGTAAAAGATAAAAATAATAAAAACGAATACCAGTTTATTGTTACAGACGAACACAGTAATTGGGACGTATTTGAGGTAAACAATAAAGAAAGAAAAGAATTTGTTGAAATAGCTTGGCCGGATCAGGATACCCGCATGCACTTTTTCAACAAATTAAAAAACTATATCGGTTCGCATACCGAAGAGTTATATGAAATCCATGATAATTATTATAAGTAAAATTATACTTAAAACCTAAGCATCAGGCAATATCATTACACATATTGTTAGACGACTAATGAAGTTAAAAATATTTTAAAGGTCGGTTCGTATTTCAAAATGATAAAAAGTTCCTCCGACAATTTTTTATCTGAACCGGCCTTATTTATAAATCCACAAATAATTATTTCATGCTGGTCAATTAATTACTAAAGTTGACCGTTTCAAAATTTAGTTATTAAAAAACCGTTGAAACGGTTATTGTTTATTTTGCTTATTAACCCACGACTTAAGTCGTGGGTTAAGGACGCCGGAAACCTTAATTTCATAACCGTTTTAACGGTTTATAAAATTCATCGGTTAACTTGAGTTAGTTAAATAATAAAAATGCAGCGTTTCTTTTATAAATATAAAACAATATATTGTCTTATTAATGCTTGTAAATAATTGTCAAGATTTGCTAAAAATAATTAATAATCAAAACTAATTATTATATATTATGAAAAAATTTAATATAATATTATTAATCATTATACTAACTATTTTTTATACCGCACAAACAAATGCACAAAACAAGACAATTGATAGTCTGGATAACCTGATTAATAAAGCGGTTTCTGATACAAGCAGAGTTAGACTGATTTTGAGAAAACTGGATATTCTAAGCACATTCAATCTGGATTCTGCCATAAATCTTGCATTAAAAACTCTTAAGGAAGCACAAACGGTTCAATTCTACAAGGGGGAAATAGATTTAAGGGTGAGACTGGTATACAACTATTCTTACAAAGGTGAATTTAAACAAGCGGCGAACCAGTTAATAGAATTAGAGAAAATTATTAAGCCTGCAAAAGATTCACTAGACTTCGCCAATCTTTACTCGAGTTGGGGTTTGCTTTATGGCATGCAGAGTAAATATGATAGTTCAATAGTTTTTTACAAAAAAGCTATCGGCATCTATGAACGTACAGGAAGTAAGAGACCGTTAGGTCGTAATTATTCAAACATTGCTATTGGTTATCAGCAAAAATCAAATTTTCCTATGGCTTTATATTATCAGCAAAAATCTCTGAAGATTAATAAAGAACTTAAAAATGAACCGACACAAGCATATTCTTATGTCAATATAGCTAATACATATAGTAGCATGGGGGATTTGGTCAGGTCCGAAAATAATTTTCTAAAATCGATAGAACTTGCAAAAAAATATAAGCTTAAAAATGTTGAATTGTATGCATATACAAATCTTTCAACTATGTCTATGAACAAAGGTGAATGGCAAAAGAGTTATGATTTTGCAATTAAAGCTGCTGAATTAGGCGGCAAGATGGGTGATCAGGGGATACAAGCGGCGAGTCTTTCAAAAGCATCTAAAGCAATGACAGAGATGGAACACCCTAAAAAAGCTATAGAATTATCCCGCAGAGCAATTGCAATAGCTGATTCTTCCGCCCAGCCTTTAAATATCAATCAAGCATATTCAAGTATGGGTTTTGTGTTAAAATCTCAAAAAAAATGGAAAGAAGCTATCCCCTTTTATGAAAGAAGTTTTGAAGCTATTAAAAATGCTAATTTATACACAGATCATAATAGCCGTTTATTTAAGCAATTATCAGAGTGTTACGAAAAGACCGGCAAATATTTTAAGGCATTAAATGCGTACAAAAAGTCTGCAATTATTAAAGATTCGGTAAGAAGCAGGGAAAATATCCGGAAGGCTACTGAAATGACTATGAAATATGAGTTTGGTAAAAAAGTAGAAGCTTCAAAAGTCAGACAAGCTGCAAAGGACGCTATTACTCAGACCCGTCAGTTAGTATTAATGATAGGACTAATTTTATCATTTTTATTAATTCTGGGAGCCTTTATTGCATTTTATAACAAACGGAAAGCCAATGCTCTTTTAAAACAGAAGAAAGATGAAATAGAAAGAACTTTAACAAAACTAAGGAATACACAATCCCAATTAATTCAATCTGAGAAAATGGCTTCTTTGGGAGAACTTACGGCAGGCATTGCACATGAAATAAAAAACCCTTTAAACTTTGTTAATAACTTTTCAGAAGTAAGCGGTGAGCTTATTGAAGAAATGACGGAAGAACTACACAAAAATAATAAGGATGAAGCCTTGGAAATTGCGGAAGATTTAAAACAAAATATAAAAAAAATAAATCAGCATGGTAAACGAGCGGATTCTATTGTTAAAAGTATGCTTTTGCATTCAAGAGGAAGTTCCGGGAAGAAAGTTTTAACTGACTTAAATGAACTTTTAGATGAATATGTTACACTTGCTTATCATGGTTTGAGAGCAAAGAATAATGAGTTTAATATTTCTATAGAAAAAAATTATGATAAATCAATTGAGAAAATAAATATTGTGCCTCAGGATTTAAGCAGGGTGTTTCTGAATATAATTAACAATGCTTGCTATGCGGCGAATGATAAGAAGAAAAAAATGGGAGAAGATTTCGTTCCGGCTCTTAAAGTCTTTACTGAAAAATTAAAGGATAAAGTTGAAATAAGAATCAAAGATAATGGCAACGGAATACCTGATGAGATTAAGAATAAAATTTTTAATCCGTTTTTTACAACCAAGCCAACCGGTGAAGGGACCGGATTAGGGTTATCGCTTTGCCACGATATAATAGTTAAACAGTACGGCGGAGAAATTGAATTTGATTCTACAACCGGAAAAGGAACTGAGTTTAGAATTAAATTATCTCTTACTTAGCATGGAAGATGAAGTGAGCAAGATGATGTTTACCCTCCAATCTTTTAGGTGGAATGTTACATTTGTAATTCTCAAAATAAAGTAGATCGATTGTTAAATAATTCTACATATGTTTGAATTAATAAAATTTTCAAAGCAAATAAAAAAAATAATATTTAATTTTAATTTATGATTATAAAAAACAGACTTACCGGTTATTTTATATTTGGCTTGATCTTAGCATCATTTGCTAATTTATTTGCTGCATCAATTAAGCCGGCACATTTGTTTGCGGATTCGTTAAAAAATAAACCGGTAACATTATCTTTACCTTGGAAATATCATCCGGGAGATAATCTTCAATGGGCAAACAAAAAATTTGATGATTCCGACTGGGATACTCTGAGGACAAAAATTTCTACAACCGACTCTGTTTTTGATTCGTTTAAAGGAATAAGTTGGTTCAGAAGAACCATAATTATTGATTCTGCTTTGTATAATAAACCGGTTGCTCTTTCAATGTGGCATTACGGCGCATCGCAAATTTATCTGAACGGGAAATTGGTTCACGAATTCGGTAAAGTAGCAAATAATATTTCGGATGAAAAAATTTATCAACCCCGCGGTATTCCGATAAATTTATTGTTTGGTAGTGATAGTGTTAATGTTGTTGCAGTCAGATATTCTAATTTTCATGCAACAAAAGATAAGGATTGGTTCAATAAGTGGTTTCGTTACGCGGGATTTCAAATCAGAATTTCTGAGATAAACAATTCAATTTTAAACGCTGTTCTTAATGAGGGAATAACACTTTCAATTAATATCGGTATTTCCGCAATATTTCTTGCCTTGTCTTTTCTTTACTTTGTTTTGTTCTTTTTCTATTCAATGAAAAAAGAAAATTTATACTATTCATTTTTTACTTTTTTCATCTCCTTGAGTTTTTTACTTCAAATGCTTCCGCGCTTTAATCATTCAAGTCTTGACTTTTTTATTATTGACTTTGGGTTAAGATCGTTAGTTACAATATTTATTTTCCCCTCGTATTTAGCATTTATATATTCAATATTTTATGAAAAATTTCCTAAGCAATTTTGGTTATTTATTTTAACTGCGGTTATTATATCGTTTTTTGCTTTTTATTTATCACGGGAATATGAAAAAATTCTTAATTATATAATTTTTACTTTTATCTTTATTACAACCGTAGAAAGTTTAAGAATAATAATTATTGCAATCAGGAAAAAGAAAAAGAATGCATGGATAATTGGTGCCGGGGTAATAGTATTTGCCATTTTTATTATAACAATGTTTGTAATCGGATTGATGGGTAAAGGCAATATCAATTCACTTTGGGGAATTATTCTCTTCTTTTTAGGATTGATTAGTTTACCAATTTCTATGTCGGTTTACCTTGCAAGAAATATTGCTGTAACAAATAAAGAATTAGAACAGCAGATTGTTACGGTAAAAGAATTATCGGCTAAACAGATTGAGCAGGAAAGAAAAAATGCCGAGTTAAAACTTCAAGCTGAACTAGCCGAAGCCGAAAACGCACGCAAAACAAAAGAACTTGAAGAAGCCAGAAAGTTGCAGTTATCAATGCTGCCAAAGGAACTACCTGAAATTTCCAATTTGGATATTGCCGTTTATATGAAAACAGCAACGGAAGTTGGTGGAGATTATTACGACTTTCACGTTGGTTTGGATGGCACTTTAACTGTGGTGTTAGGCGATGCAACCGGACACGGAATGAAAGCCGGAACTATGGTAACTGCAACAAAATCTTTGTTTGGCAGTTATGCTGAAAATGAAAATATTATTCATACTTTTCATGAAATGACTAGGTGTTTGAAAGAATTAAATTTTAACATGCTTTCGATGTGTTTGGCAATGCTTAAGATCAAAGAAAATCAAGTTACTTTATCCTCGGCGGGAATTCCGCCTGTTCTTATTTTCAGGGCAAAAGAAAACAAAGTAGAGGAGTTTCTATTAAAAGGAATGCCGTTGGGAACAATAGATAAATTTCCTTACCAGGTTGTTAAAACAGAGCTGAATGCCGGCGATACAATCTTAATGATGAGCGATGGATTTCCCGAATTGATGAATGAGAGAAATCAAATGTATGGATATCGTCATGCGGTGGAATTTTTTGAGCAGATAGCAATGAGTGAACCGCAAGCTATTATCGATGAACTAAAACATGAAATTGAATTGTGGAAAAATGGCGGTGACCCAAATGACGACATAACGTTTATAGTTCTCAAGAAACAAGAATTACCGTAATTTCTACTTATACTTTTTTCTATTCAAATAATATAAATAAAAGAAGAGAGATATGAAATTCAATATATCGGAATTATATAATGCAGTTGTCGTGAACTTCCAGGGAAAACTTATGGGCGGTCCCGAAGCGGAAAATTTTCATAATTTTTTAAAAGAAACTACCGAATCAGGAAAGAAAAATATTATTGTTGATTTGGGAAAAGTTAAATATGTAAACAGTTCAGGTATAGGAAGCTTGGTAAGCGGATTTACTTCTGTTAAAAATGCCGGCGGAGAATTAGTCCTTAGTGGATTATCGCCTAAAATTAAAGGTGTTTTATCAATTACAAAACTCACATCGATTTTTAGAATTTTTAATACGGTTGAAGATGCAGCTAGAAGTTTTAAAACTTAAAATTAATAGATAATTATTCAATTATAAAATAACTATAGCCAATCCGGAGCCACAGCGTCCATTAATCTTTGAACCACATCTTTGTTATGCTTAACAACTTCCTCTTTTCTTGGAATCGGATCGAAAGCCGGGAGCTGATCGTGTAAAGTTTCGGGAAAAGGTTTATTTAATCTTTTTTCCCAATGTTTCCGCCATGTGTCCGGTAACTTTTCCGGTAAAGGAATATTGTTAAAAATAAAATACAAAATAGTCCATATTCTGGATGTAGCTCTTGGGCAATATCCTCCGCCTAAAGTAAAAAGAGCTCTGCCTTTGCAGTTTTCGTCCGCTAATTCAAATATTCGTCTGTATATTTTTTCATAATCGTGGGTAGTTAACATTAAATCTGCAAGGGGGTCTGCAAAATGGGCGTCAGCGCCTGTTTGAACAACCAAAGCATCAGGTTTGAAATAAGCAAGAGCAGGTTCTACGGCTTTGTTAATTACTTCCAAATAAGAATCGCCTTCTGTGAAAGGTTCCAATGGTAGATTAAGTTTCAAAGATCTTCCCATTCCCGAGCCAAGTTCGTATACCCAGCCTGTTCCCGGGAACAAAAATTCGCCGGATTCGTGAATGGATATAGTCATTACTTTATCGTCCGTATAAAATATTTCTTGTACGCCGTCGCCATGGTGCACGTCAATATCCAAATACGCAACGTGCCAACCGGCGTTAGTCATTGCTTTAATAGCAAGAGCCAAATCGTTATACAGACAAAATCCGGCAGCCAATTTTTTGTGAGCATGATGGAAACCGCCTCCCAATTGTAAAACTTTATTGGCTTTCCCTTCTATTAATAATTTAGCTCCCAATAAAGCTCCGCCTGCCAAATACCTTGCGCCTTCCGCCATTCCTTTTACAATAGGATTATCTGCTGTGCCTAATCCGAAATCGGAATAATTTGGAATTTCCTCACCTTTACTCACTGCTTCAACTAAGTCAACATATTCTTTATTGTGAATTTGAGTGAGGAGATCCGGCGAAACAATTTCAGGTTCGATATAATTAAAAGGGACATTTAATTCTTTGAGAAGATCTATAACCATTTCAACTCTAAGCGGACTAAACGGGTGTTCCGGTCCCAAATCATAATTACTGTATTTTGGATGATAAATTATTCTACGCATAATATATGTGGAGGCCAAAGTACTTCAAAACCGGAATTACATAGTTCTTTTGCAAGCGTCCGAATTTCCATTGTGCTAATTCGTAGAACCACGCGGATTTTGTTATTGTTTTCCGGGTAAGTTAAAATTGAGTGTATATTAATATTACGTTTTGCCAATATTGTTGCCAAACGTGCAAGTTCGCCCGGCTTGTTGGAAAGACTTAAATCCAATCTTCCCGAGGGTCTGTAAACTCCCGTTAATCGTAACATTGCATCTAATAGGTCTGCACTTGTAACAATTCCCACCAATTTTTGGTCTTCCATTACCGGTAAACAACCTATTTTCAATTCGCGCATTAATTGTGTTGCAATTTCAACCGGATCGGAAGGACTGGTAGTTTCGACCGGATGACTCATAATTTCTTTTACTTTATCACTTGGATCGAACGGTGTTTTAGCCAAACGGCTTGTAGCCAATCTCAAATCACGATCTGTAACAATTCCAACTAATTTATCATTTTCCACAACGGGCAAATGCCGGATTCCTTTTTCTTGCATTAACTTATAAGCATCGCACAAGGGAGTATCGGGACTAATTGTAATAGGATCTGGGTGCATTACTTCTCTAATTAGCATTTCAGTCTCTCCTAAATTTTATTTTAATATGCCGGTCTTTTAACTCCTGCTGGTCTTAAAACCATAATAACTTCATCAAATATTACAGGTTTATCTTTCGGCAGCGAATGAATTTCCAATTTCCACAACCACGGAATTTCTTCAATCAACTGTGAAATTCTTCCTAATAATTGTGCAATGCCGTCAACTTTTTTTAGATTTGTTTCATCCAGCGATTCCTGAATATCCCTATCGGTCAAAGGCGTTATATGAATTACAGAACGGTGAGGCGGGCTTTTTAATTTTATTAAAGGTCCGAATAATTTATCCTGCCACACGTTAATTGTTATTTTTTTCTTTTCATTTATTGTTTCGTCGGTTTTATTGATACCGAAATAACCGAGAATTTGTTCTGCGTCTTGAGTGTTAACGGTTATTTCGTCTAAATCTTTATATTTATCTATAATCGATTGTATAACGCTGCGCGCCTTATCTGCCGAAACATCTTCGTACCACGCAATTTCTCCCACAGGCTGTTTTTTAAATTCGGCATATCTTACAACTCTGCCCATAGCTCTGGATGCAGACTCCGGAAATCTGAATGCGGGAAACATTCTACCGTCTCCGGAGGGACTATCTTCTTTAACCAGGCTAATTGTTCCGGTTGCTCCCATCATACATAATAAAATAGGTTTGGAGAAGCCTAATTCTTTTTCTGCTTTGAAAACTCCTTTTCTTATTCCTTCGGCAATGGGATCGGGTCCGCAGCTCCCAACGCATGCATAACCGATTAGTAAAGAATTTACATTTTCGTTTAGTAAAGAATTGTACACAGCTTGTTCATATTTTTCAGGCGAAGCGAATGCGCCTAAGTTAGTTAAGCAATCATCCGGCACTTCCAATCCGTTTGCCTCGCTGGAATCGGCAAATATTGTTGCCATACCCGCAGAGTTTGCGATTATTGCTACTTTGTTTCCCTTCGGTAAAGGTTGATGCGATAACACAACTGCCACATCAAATAATTCTTCGAGAGTTTGCGTTAAAATAATTCCGGTTTGTCTGAATAGCGCTTCGGTTTCAACTATACCGCCGCTTAGTGCTCCGCTCTTAGCTTCGGCAGCTAATCTGCCTGCTCTGCTCTTTGCATTTTTAACGCAGAGGATCGGTTTTTTATACGACATTCTTCTGGCAATCCTAACAAATCTTCTTGGATTTCCGAAAGTTTCCAAATAAAGAATTGCGAGTTTTGTATTAGGATCTTCTTCCCAATATTGAAGTAAATCGTTTCCCGATACATCGGCGCGATTACCGGCTGACACAAACGTTGTAAATCCCAGACCCTTTTCCGAAGCATAATCTAGAATTACTAATCCCAAAGCTGCCGAATGGGAAAAAAAGCCGGCTGAACCGCGTGGAGCTAATTTAGGAGCCAAACTAGCATTCAACCTTACTTCCGGATCGGTGTTCATAACACCCAAACAACTTGGTCCAATTAATCTAACGCCGTTTGCTCTTGTTAGCTCGACCAATTTTTTTTGCCGTTCCGCACCTTCTTTACCGGATTCCGCAAATCCGGCTGTAACAACAACCAGACCTTTAGCACCGGCTTGAATTGATTCTTCCGCAATTTTTTGAACTTTTTCCGCTTTAACGGCAATAACGGCAAGATCAATTTTTTCAGTAATTTCGGTAACCGATGAATAAGCTTTAACACCGTTAACAGAATCCGCTTCGAGGTTAATAGGATAAATCGTTCCGGTAAATCCGGCGGATAAAACATTTCTGAAAATAATGTTTCCAATCGACTCTGGATTTCGGGAAGCGCCAATTACCGCAATGGTTTTGGGTTTTAACAACGGCGCCAAGGAATTAGCGACTGCAATTCTTTCTCTTAGTCCGGCTCTTTCCCACAATGCCGCGCCTCCGGTAACAGGGAGTTCTATATGAACGGTATCGGAACTCCAAACCCTATGATTTTCGAATCCTGAACTTTTAAAAACATTTAACATCGGTTGGTTTTCGGGTAGAACTTCGGCTTCGAATATTGTATAACCGTTAGCGGCTGCCAAGCCGGCAAGCCGTTCCAATAAAAGTGTACTTATACCTTTTCCTTGATAATCGTCTTCAATAAGAAATGCAACTTCAGCGGTTTTACCGTTTCCGGTTCCATAATAATTCCCTAAACCAACTACTTTCTTTTGCTTCCCTTCGCCAGTAATTGCTAACAAACAGCCGGAATCTTTGAAATCACCTTCGCAAAGTTGTTTTATAACATTTTCAGGAACTTCGGAAACAGATGCCATAAAACGCATTCGAAGACTGTCCTGCGAAACTCTTTTCATAAATTCTTTAACTAACGGAACATCGTCGGGTGAGGCGGGTTTGAAAAGAATACTTTGACCATCTTTCAGAAGGACGAATTCTTTATAATCAAGTCCTTCCGGTATAATGGTAAACATTTTAACCTCTAAAGATTAAATAAATTAAGAAACAGGCTCCCTGTAAAAAGGGAGCCTGAATTACAGTAGTAAAACTAAGATAATTTCTTAATTTCGTCAACTACTTGTGGATTAGCAAGTGTTGTAACATCGCCGACGTCTTGCTTGTTAGCCACGGCAGCCAAAACCCTTCTCATAATTTTACCTGACCGGGTTTTAGGCATATCCGGAACAATCCATACTTTACCGGGTTTGGCAATAGGACCAATTTCCGTTGCCAAAGTATTAGTAACTTTTTGTTCCAATTCCGGTGTAGGTTCAATTCCCGGTTTCAACGAAACGAATACATGAGGAATTTTCCCTTTAATCGGATCTGCAACCGGCACAACAGCGGCTTCTCCAACTTCGTCTACCATTAATGCGGCGGATTCGAGTTCTTTTGTTCCAAGTCTGTGACCCGCAACATTAATAACATCGTCAATACGACCAAGGATTCTAAAGTAACCGTCGGGAGCTTCAACAGCGCCGTCACCTGCAAAGTATGGCCAATCGTGCCAATCTTTACTATTAGGATCCGTATTATATCGTTTGTAATATTGATTTAAGAACCTTTCGTCATCGCCCCAAATGGTAAGCATTCTGCCGGGCCAAGGATTACGGATAACTATATTTCCCGCTTTGTTACTGCCTGCAGGTAAAGGATTTCCGTCATCATCTAAAATGGCAGGATAAATTCCGGGTACTCCGGGTCCGGCGCTGCCTGGTTTCATTTTATGGATTGCCGGAACGGTTGAGCATAAGAACCCGCCCGTTTCTGTCTGCCACCATGTATCAACAATAACTGCTTCCCTTTTACCTACAACATCATAATACCATCTCCATACATTAGGTTCAATCGGTTCACCAACAGTCGTCATATGTTTGAAGTGGTAGTTATATTTTGCGGGTTCGTCGGGTCCAACTCTTCTTAATGCCCGGATAGCCGTAGGCGATGTATGGAATATGTTAACATCCAATTCTTCGGCAACACGCCAAGGTCTGCCGGCATCGGGATGTGTGGGAACGCCTTCAAAAATAACAGAAGAAGCTGCAAGAGCCAAAGGACCGTAAACTATATAGGAATGTCCGGTAATCCAACCGATATCGGCCATACACCAATAAACATCTTCAGGATGTATATCTTGTATATATTTTGATGTTCCGGTTACATAAGCCATATAACCGCCAATTGAATGTTGTGCTCCTTTCGGTTTGCCGGTGGTTCCGGAAGTATACATTAAGAATAAAGTATCTTCGGAATTCAACGGAACCGGTTCTACTCTTTCATGACGATGTTTTTTCAATTCATCGTTAACAATAACATCTCTTCCTTCAACAAGGGGAGTTTTAGCGGAATATTTGCCCGGATATCTTTGCCAAATAAGAACATGTTCTACATGTTGACCTTCTTTTTCCGCTTCATCAACAGCAATATCTGCTTTTTCTTTGTGGTCTAATAATTTACCGCCACGGTAATAGGAATCGGCTGTTATTAATATTTTACTTTTTGCATCTACAATTCTATCTGCACAAGCTTTACCGGAAAAACCGGAGAATACTTGTGAATGTATAACTCCCAAGCGGGCGCAGGCAAGCATGGTTATAGGCAATTCCGGTATCATAGGCATATGCAACGTAACGGTATCGCCTGCTTTCAAACCATAACTTTTAAGTAAAGAGGCAAACTCGTTTACTCTTACATACAATTCTTGGAAGGTTATATGTTCAATTGCTTCGTCTTCCGGTTCGGGAACAAAATGCAAAGCGGTTTTATTTTTATATTTAGGGAGATGTCGATCTATACAATTATAACTTGCGTTAATTTTCCCACCTACAAACCATTTAAAAAATGGCGGATTGCTTGAATCTAAAGTGGTATGCCAATATTCGTACCAGTCTAGCATATCGGCATATTCTTTATAACAATTCGGAAAGTTTTGTTCTCCGAATTTTTCCAGAATGTTTTTATCTGTCATATTAGCTTGAGCTATAAAGTCGGTATTGGGTTCAAAATACTCCTCTTCTTTCCAATGCACAGCAATCTGCGCTTCGGAAACTTCACCGGTGGTTTTTGTTTCATCAGCCATAGATTTTACTCCTTTTTAATATTTCTGTGAAAAACAATTTTATATTAATAAATTAATTAACCAACTGGTAGTACTGTTTTTCCAAATGTTTCATTTAATACTTGTGCAAGAGCTAAATAAACAGCGGAAAAACCGCAGAAAATACCTTCCCAACCGGCAATAGTGCCAACAGCTGCGCTTCCGGTTGCGTCCTTAATTGCAAGCAACCAGAAAAGAATAAATAATGTAAAGAATACAACTTGTAAGGCTTTATTATGTTTTAGTGTTGCAATCCACATTACAAAAGTGAATAAGCCCCACATAAATAAATAAGCCACCATGCCACCTTCTGCCGGAGCGGCAAACCAATTATGGACTTTTCCTAAAATAAGAAAGACCAAGGTCAACCAGAACAATCCGTATGAAGTAAATGCAGTTGTTCCGAATGTATTACCTTTTTTCCATTCCATCCAACCGGCAAAAACTTGCGCCAGTCCCCCGTAAAATACGCCCATTGCAAGCACCATGGTTCCTAAATTATAAATGCCGGCATTGTGCAGGTTTAGTAAAACAGTCGTCATTCCGAATCCCATTAATCCTAAGGGAGCCGGATTTGCAGTAGTATCAACAACACGAGTCTCTTCTGCCATTTTAACCTCCTAATTGTTTTGTTTTTTGTGGGTTAAAGTAAATCGGATATTAAAGGTTCTCTTTGTCCTTTTATATTATTCCGGTTAAGGAAAACCTTCTTTATTGATATAGGGGTAAATTATTAACACAAGTAAAAACAGTTTATAGTAAAAATGGAAAAGACAATCGAATGAGATTTTACGGACTAAGAAGGATTTATAAAAAAAGTAAGGTTTATGCTGGGTTCGGCAAGTAGTATTTAAGTTTTGTAGGTACACGTTTTCCTTACAAAGAAATTGTAATTTAGTTATTTTAAGTTTTGTGTTGGGTGTTCACAAAATCCAATAGAATTGGATTATAATAACTAAATGATTTGCCTGCTATATATTAAATTTTGCTTCTTCTTTGTAAGTATGATAAATCGTTTATAATATAAAAAGATGATAATAAATTGTCAAGATTTTTTTTTGTCAATCCGTTCGGTTACAATTTTAAATATAAATAACGATATAGCGGCAACTATTGCAATCGCTACAAAATAATACCAAATTAAATGAGCATCGGCATAATAAGCCGCTTTTTGTACTTTTGTTAATCCGGCCGGCAAAGTATGCGGATCGGGGCAATATTTATCTAATAAAAAACCCGACATGATAAATCCAATTAAAGCTGAAAAGAAGGAATGTAAATGACTAAATCCCATATAAACGCCTTCTTCACCTTTTGGGGCTTGTAGTGAAAAGTATTCGAGAAACCTTGGCGATATAAAACATTCGGCTAATCCTTGAATTGCGATTCCGATTATCATCATAATAGTTAACGGATACATGTTAAACCAACCAAATATTGATACCATACTACCCGTTATAGATTCTAATGATTGACTGAATGCCATTGCCAAAGCTGATAACGGCATTATTAACATTCCGATAAACATCACCGTTACCGCTTTATACTTTTTGGTTAATTGGGTTATTATTACAACGAATAATACTACTACCAAAGGATTAACATTCGCTAACCATTCCGGTTTTGCATCTTCTCCAAGTAAACGTATAACATATTTAGGCATTGTTGCATAAAGTTGATGTTGTATAATCCAAAAACCTGCCACAATTAATGTAAGTATTATCAATCGCGGAGTTTTGAATATCCGGACTAATGCATTTACAACATCCTTAATTTTTTTGGATTCCCCGGAAGAGTCAATTGGTTTAAAAATAAAAATTGCCAAAAGCAAAGCTAAAAATGCCATTCCGGAAGAGAAGAAGTTAACATACTCCAAACCGATTCCTTGTCTTATTGAAGGCACAACGGTTTTCCCGCCGAATGCACCTATGTTAACTATCCAATAAAAAAGAGAAAAGCCGCGTGCTTTGTTCACCTCCGAAGTGGTTTTAGCCACGGTTCCTGTAATTAAAGGTTTTATGAAAGAACCGCCGAGTAAAACAATAAACAAAAATAAAATTACCAGCATTTTGGAATGGAAAACACCAAGGAAAAAGTATCCTACTGTTAATAATGAGAAGGCAATAATTAATCCGTTTTTAAAACCTATTTTATCTGAAATTGCACCGACAAATGGGGGGAAAAAGTATAAAAGCGCAAAAAACACACCTGCAACTACACCTGTTGCCTTGTCGTCGAAACCTACAATATCGGTAAGGTATAAAGTAAGAACAATAAAAAATCCGTAATATGCCGCGCGTTCGCAAAGTTCCATTAAATTGGCTAACCAAAAATCTTTTGGGAATTTCCAGGTTTCTTGAGTTGAAATGTTTTCCATTTGTGTCCTAATTATAATTGAAAAGTTTATGAAGTTACTAAAAACTTTACTAAAGAGAAAAGATATTTACAGAGATTGGAAAAAATTTTAACGAAAAAAGTTTTAAAAAAAGTCCGCTAAAAACATTAGCGGACTTTTCTGGGCTATCGGAGTGTAGATTGTAGGTTCAGTTAAATAAAATTTTGTTATGCAATTTTCCAATGACCGGGAACCCAAACCCAGCCGCCTCGCACTTTTTTCCAATGACCGTTTATCCAAATATAACCGTGCCGTTTTTTCACCCAATGACCGCCTACCCAAACGTATTTGCCGTATCTGTTCACTTTCCAATGCCCGGCAATCCATACGTGGTTGGGTCTTGCTTTTTTGTGAACGACAACTACTTTTGGTGCTTTCGGTTTTACTTTTATTATTACTTGTGCATTGGTTTGTAAAGCAAATCCTGATAAAATAAATAATGTTAACGATAAAAATATCAGCTTTTTCATTTCTTGCTCCATTTTGTTTTACGATTGTTTATTCAATGTTAGTCATCAACCGTGCCAAACCTTTAGAATTTACTAACTTATTGTTTTGCAATAAGTTAAAGGGGCGTTAAAATTTTTATATTTGCCTGTGTAATGAAATGTTTTGCCTGAAACATTTTAGTCAGGTTTTTTGATGAATATGGAAACGGTTTAAGGCTGGTTTAATTAATTATTCTTACAATCATAATGTGAATCCAAATAACGGAAAAATGCTAAGAGTAAAATTAAGATTAATAAGAGAATGATTTTATTTGTGGGAAAAGGTGAGAGCTGCCGGATAAATTGTTAAATTAAACGGCAGCTGCCGGTGAGATATTTTGCAGATAATTTTTCATATTTTCCACTTTTTTATCGGCTTTAATTTTCCTGTAATATTTAATAGCCTTTTTAATATGATTTTTAGCTTCATCGGTTTTATTTCCGGCTTTATAAACTTCAGCCAATTCTTCACTTGCTTCGGCTTCATTAATTTTATTCTGCTTGTCTTTGTTTAACCTAAGACTGTTTTCAAACAACTCTTCAGAAAATTCCAAATTACCCAAATTCTTTTGAATTAAAGCTTTAACACGGTAAATATCTGCTATAGATAATGTATCGTTTAATTTATAAGCTATTTCCATAGCTTTATCGGTGAATACTTCCGCTAATTCGCTTCTATTTGTTTTAGCATAAATATATGCTTTTGCTATGTAAGAAATTGCGCAGTTGGATAAGAAATTATGCTGCAATGAAATGTTTATGCTGTTGTTAAAATCTTCTAAAGCGCCTTCGTAATTTTCCATTTTGGTTTTCACCATTCCCATATTATGAGTAACGCGGGCAATTAAACGGGCGTTTTTTAATTTTTTATAAATTCTTAAACTGTTTCTGTAATTTTTTAATGCTTGAGGGTAATTGCCTTGCATATTGTATAAAATACCAAGATTGGTTTGGAACATGGCTTCTGTTTCGGGGTCTTGATTGTTATACAAGTAAGCTTTTCCTCTTTCGAAGTGTGCTGTAGCTTTATCAATTTCTCCCCGCTCACCATAAATGGTTCCAAGCATATTTTCACATCGGGCACAACCTATATTGTCGTTCAGATTTGTGAAAATGTAGTAAGCTTTTCTTGTATATCTGAGTGATTGGTCCCAAATACTTTGTTGCCAATTAATTTTTGCCATTGCTAAAAGCGCATCGGCTTTAATTCTATCTAACAAAGGATTTTTACTCGGTTTGGAAATAAGGTCTTTATTAATTTCTTCGGCTATGTCCAATTCGCCGTTGTCAATCATTAACTTACCGAGCTGAAGCAAAAGTTGGGATAATTTTTCTTTCTCAAGTTTTTCTTCCGCAAAAGTGATAATCATATCAATCTGAGCTCTTTTATCTTTACCGCCGTTTATTTCGGCATCCAATTGTAAATAATCTTCCAATATATCTTTTTCTTTTGAACCCGGGTTGCCTTCTAAACTCCGGTAGAAATTTTCTACGGTTTCTTCGTCTAAGTAGTTAGTTAAAATTTCTTTTATTTCCAATAATAATATTGAATTTTTTTCCATTATGATCTCCACAACTTATGTTAAGCTGCTGAAATTTCCGGTTTAATTAAATTATTAATTTCTTCCACTTGATCTACTGCGTTAATTTTTTTATAATATTTTAAAGCTACATCAAGAAAAATATCCTTTTCGGTCTTTTTATCAATAGCGTCATAAACTTTTGCCAATTCCAAAGAGGTTTCGGCAATGTTCATTTGGTTTTTATATTTTTTATTTATGCGTAAACTAGAAAGCAAATAACTTTCCGCCAATTCGTAATTTTGCAGGTGTCTTTCCAATGTTCCTTTTACTTTATAGATATCTGCAATTGTTAATTTGTCATCGTTTTCATGTGTTAATTCTAATGCTTTATCAGCGAAAGCGTTGGCAAAATGATATTCTTCTAACTCGGCTAAAATATTCGCTTTGCTTAAATAAGATAGTCCCAATAAACTATTGAAACCTGATTTAATGGAAATTTCTATACTTTTGTCAATTTCATTTAAAGCAGAGTGGAAATATTTTTGATCCATGTAAACCATAGCCAAATTATGCCTCGTTTCGGCAATTTTTAACTGAACATTTAATTTTTCGTAATTTTTTAATGCTTTTTGGAAAAACTTAATGGAAACATCATATTCCTTGTAAATACTGTAAATTACGGCAATATTGTGATATAACATTCCACTCATTAGTAAATGCTTTTCTTGATCAAGATGTGATAAACTTTTTTCAAAAAGGGAAATTGCTTTTGGCAAATTTCCCAGTTCCGCATAAAAAGTGCCAAGGGTATTTTCGCATTTTGCAATTCCCAGCTTATCATTTAATTTATCGAAGATTTTTTGCGATTTTTTAGTAAATAAAATTCCTTTGTCAAAATCGGTAACTCTTGCATATAGATCGCCCAGACTTAAATAAACATTGGCAGTTAAATTATCATCTTTGCTCAGCTTTCTGGTTTTAATCAGAATTTCTTCTGCTAAATTAAATTTACCGTGTGAAATACACAATTTGCCGAGATGTAACATTAAGTCTAAATATTTTTCTTTTTGCAAATTTTTTTCTGCGTAAGTTATAGTTCGGTCGACTTGCATTCTTTCCTTAGCCGGAGTAAATTTTACTTCAAGTTGAGCTTTATCAATTTCGTTAAGATAATTAGGAGATTTAATTGATATACCGTATTTACGAAGTATCCGGTCACTGAAATCTTTTACCTGTTTTTTCTCCATAAATTTTTTCAGTAAATTCTGTACGTCTTTTATGAAATTATCAGTATTTTTTATGTTATTTGCGACCATTTTCTTATCTCTTTTTAATTAGTTAACAAAACCGTAACGAGAAAAATGAGGTAATTGAGCATCATAAACAGCTAAAAATCCGGTGCTAACATCAACTTTAATGCTGCTGTATTTTGCTTTAACCAAATTTCCGTTGCCGTCTATATAATAAAAATCAATTTTATTAGGATTAATACCCGATAAATCAACGCCATAATATTCTATCGAATATAAAATAGGTTTGTTAAATGTTGTTGGTGAAGGTGAAAAATCTGCCGTAACTGATTCGCTATTAAGAGTTACGCCCATTTTCTTTGTACCTTCGTATGCTCCTGCCGGCACGTCTAATTCGCCTTGAACATAAATTTCTTTACTCATATTGCCATAAAAATAAAAACCGCCGCCGGTTGAACCGTTAATATATTTGCTTAAGTAAAATAATTGCTCAACTGAGCTTTGTTGATCAGCCGGGAAAGTTAACCAATGAGGTCCGTTTTGCGATTGTTGAACTTGATTATTAACCGGTTCAACTATCGAATTTTCATCTTGGCAGCCGAATAAAAATAAAGCTGCAAGCGCGAGTATCATTATTAGTTTTTTCATTTTATTTTCTCCTTTGTGATTGATTGTTGTTTTTGATATATACTATGCAATGTACGTACCAATCCGGGAAAATGAGTTTTTCGATTGTTTTTAGTGTTTTTAAAATTGCCGCCATGTAATTTTTACCTGTCATGTTTAAGGTTTGTAAATTTATTTTACACTTATTTTTTTATTTCTCTTAATGATCTCCTGATCTACTTCGTTTATGAGATCCCGGCATTCCGCTCCGCTGCAACCGGAATGACAGAACTTTATTGTCATGCCGGTTTGCTTGTACGCTTTTGGCGCGGCGATTTTTACAGTACCGGTATCTCACAAATGCATTTTACAGATGGAGATGACTGTCTTGCAAAACAGTATAAATTACCAATATAAGAGTAAGAGCAAGATTGTGATTAAGAATAAGAGATTATACTCCGGTCTTTTTTCCTTTTCAATATTTAAAGAACTTTATTACTTTCTTCTAACTTCTAACTTCTAACTTCTAACTTCTAACTTCTAACTTCTAACTCCTAACTTCTAGCTCCTAACTCCTTCCTTTATCTCGTCCAGCCATATCTTGAAAAATGAGGTAATTGAGCTCCTTTTACTTCCAAATACTTCAAAGCCGGATAGATTTTTTTGGAATTGTATTTAACGGATTGAGTAGATCCGTCCGGACTCAAATAAACAAAATCGGCAGTATTTGGATCAATACCGGTTAAATCAACACCCCAAAACATAAGATCAAGTGAAACAGGTTTTTTAAATGTAAACGGAGAAGGCGACAACTCAACCGATAAGTTTTCCAAATCAAATGTTATATCGAAAGTTAACTTTCCGTCAAAGGCTCCTTTAGGAATAGTTAAAGTAGCAGACATTGTAACTCTATTGCCGTTCTTATCTACCCAGAAGAAGTTTGATTCGGTAATAGTTCCGCCTTTTTTTCCGTTAATAGTATAAGATTTTGAATAAATTGAAAATCCGTTATCCGTTGAAGTTTTTAATCCCAATGAACCGAAAAAATCAGAAAAACTTTTGTGATTTTTTTTTGCAAGAGTTTCCGGTTTGTAATTAACACTGGGCGCTACAAGCGAGTTTTCATCTTGGCAGCCGAAAAATAAGAATGATATTGTTGCGAATATTAAAATTAACTTTTTCATTTTTTCTTCCTTGAATTTAGTTTTCAATATTTTTTTAGTTAACAAAACCGTAACGTGAAAAATGAGGTAATTGAGCGTCTACAACACACAACCAGTTATCTTGAACATAAATATTAGCATATTTAGCTTTTTGCAAACTTCCATCTTCGGCTACGTAATAAAAATCGATATTATTTTTATCAACGCCTGTTAAATCAACACCGAAGTATTCAACGGTATAGTAAATAGGAGTATTAAAAGTCATTGGCGAGGGAGAAAAGTCGGCTGTTAAAGTTTTACTATTTAAAGTAGCTTTTATTGTTTTATAACCGGAATAAGCGCCTCCTGGAACCCAAATTTCTACATAAGCAGAAATATCCGAACTGAGGTTTTTTGTTCCTTTAAATAAACCTCCGTTTTCGCCTTTAATACTTTTGCTCCAAGTTTTAGTTCCTTCAATAGAGCTTTTTTGATTGTTGGAAAAAGCAAGCCAATGTTTTTCCGTTGTTTGTTTTTGAACTGTGTTATCTGTAGGTTGAATAACACTATTTTGATCTTGGCAGCCAAACATAAATAAAGCCGCAACTGCAATTGTTAAAAGTAGTTTTTTCATTTCGTTTCTCCTTTTGTTTGTTTAGCGATTTTGTTTATTGTTATTGCAATCGCTATACCAATGTAAAAAAGCTTGATTTTCACTTGTTTTCAAACATTCTTTTGCCCGGTTTTGTAATTTTTACCGGTTTCATTTCTGCTTTGTAAATTTATTTTACACCGGTTTTGGTACTTCTCTTATTCTTTACCTACTAACTGTCTATTGTGGTAGCCTTACCCTTTTGAGATTGCGGTCTTTGTCTAACGACAAAACCGCAATGACAGACTATTTTTGTATTATCGATTAACCTTGAACATAATTCTTATTTTTTATAAAGCCGGTTTGAGTTTTTAGCAAGACCGGCATCTCAAATCCTGAAATTCCGGTAATCATCATTCTATTATAAATTCTCCTAATGGTACCGGTTCACGTTTTGATGATAAACTCAACTTTTTCAAAAAGTCTGAAGAATAAAAGATTATACTTTAGTCCCGTTTACTTTTCAGTATGTAAAGAACAGTTTCAGTGAAACAAAGCTGCATAGAAATTTGAAATCACTGTTTTTGATTTTTATCCGTGCCATTTTCGGTAGCAAGTAATTTAAGTTGAGTGACGCAGTTAACAGCATTCATTGAGAATTTTCATTAATGAACCCAGCCGTAACGGGAATCGGGAAGCACAATGTCACCCGTTTTGGTGGTATCGATAATAACTCCACCAAAATCAAATTTTGATAATTTTTCCGGTGCCGTTTGAAGTTGTTGAGTAGTACCGGCATTTTGTTTAAGAGTTGGTTGAACAATAGAATTACCATCTTGGCATCCAAACATAAATAAAGCCGCAACTGCAATTGTTAAAACTAGTTTTTTCATTTTGTTTCTCCTCTGTAGTTTGTTTGTTAATTTTAATTAGTTAACAAAACCATAACGTGAAAAATGATTTAGTTTTGCTTTTTGTACTTCTATATAGCCTTTTGATTTATCGATTTTAATTTTGTCATATTTTACTTGTTCAATATTACCGTTGGAGTTCTGATAAACGAATTTAATATTATCCGTATTAATGTTACTTAAATCCAATCCTTCTATTTTTAAGTTATATTCAGCTGATTTTTTAAATTTCATGTGTGGATAAAATGTAGTTAAGCCGTTTTCACTATCTAGCAAGAGAGAAATATCTTTTGTTCCAACAATAAAATGTTTAGGAAATTTAATAATGGCATCTATTTTAACTATACCGTGAACACCACCGTGGTATTCGGTCTTTAAGCGAATTTCGCCACCTTTTTTCCCATTAATTTTTTTATGTACCGAGTAATAACCCTCAACAGTAGAATTTTCCCCTTTAGGTAAAATAATCCAGTTAGGTTGGGAAGTTTGTTCGTATTGAACAGTATTAGTATTTGGTGCAATAGGATTATTAGCATCTTGGCAGCCAAACATAAATAAAGCTGCAACTGCAATTGTTAAAACTAGTTTTTTCATTTTGTTTTTCCTTTTAATTCGTTTAGCGATTTTGTTTATTGTTATTGCAATCGCTATACCAATGTAAAAAAGTTTGATTTTCACTTGTTTTCAAACATTTCTTTGCCAGGTTTT
>JALSTI010000027.1 GCA_026983795.1 Melioribacteraceae bacterium | reverse complement strand
AAAAATAAATTATTATGAACAAAAGAAACGGAATGATTTAAGAATTTACATTTTGAATTGTATAATAATATTTGTGGTTTTTTCCCGGTTGAAATAAAAAAATAATTGATTGAGAAAAGGGATTTTCTTCTTTGCATAAATAATAGTTACAGTTTAGCGAACGTAATGTATGTTAAACAAATTTAAGGTTAATTAAACTATTTATAATTTAATATTTTTCAGAATAATTTACAAGCGATTGCAAATAAATTCAAGCTATAAAATTAAGACTGAAATAGTTTGTTTTATATTAGAAGGGAATTATTAAAAAAGCAGATGAGGTAATTTTACTTAAAATTAAAAACATTTTTTTTATTGTTTATTTAAAATAGAATTACCTCATCAATAAAGATATGTTATTTTACTCGATATCCTTAAAATAGAACTCTGCTTTTACATTATCATATTTTTTATCGTTAACAAAAACATAAGGATAAACCAAATAATTAACCTTTTTAATTTTACCGTCGCCGGTTTTTAACGGAATATCCCTGCCGATTGTAAAAGCGACGCGGTTGGGATCTAAAGCACCGAAATAAAATTTCCTTCTATCCGGATGTTTAAATGCTTCTGAAGCATCAATCGGAACCCAGCCTTTATCGTTTGTATAAAATTCGGCCCAACAATGATAACCCGGAATTTTACCTTCTTTTTTGTTTTCCGGAATTGGGAATCCGATTACAAAACGGGAGGGGATTTTTTCCGCACGGCTTAGTCCGATAAACAGAGAATGAAAATCGGTACAATTACCGGTCCTTGCGTCGCATGCGTATAAAACATCTCCGCGTCCCCAACCGGTTGTACTTTTTTTATCATAAACCATAGTATCCACAACATGGTTGTATAATAATTTTGCCTTATCGAATTCGGATATATTATCGGTTTTTACCACTTCTTTCGCTTCCTTTTTAACAATCCCTTTAATCGGTACAAGACTATCGGGCATTAAAAATCTGTTAAGTAATCTTGTATCTTTTGAATAACTGTTCTCGGAATCCAACTTGCGTTCAACGTGAAAATTAACTTGTATATCAAGTGAAGAAGGGAGTTTTTTATCCAAATTGACATGAAGAATTTTGTTGTGGTATTCCGGATCTTTTTCAATACTATAATTCACGTTTGAAATTATTTTTAAATCCGATATCCTTTGAGTGTTGTCATTTTTAGGTAAAGGAACAAAAACATCTACGGTCTTGGAATCTTCCGGCAGCGAAGGTATTTTAACTTTATATGAAAATTCAAAATCCCTTGTTTCTTTATGGGGTTTCGCTTTATCGTTGTTTGCAAGATTCATTGAAAATACTGCCGCAACAATTAATGCGGTGACTATAAAAATAAGAGTTTTTACCACTTTTTATACCTTAATTAATTTAAGTAAAAATATTATAACTTATTTAAGACTAAACTTATTTTTTTTGATATTTTTTGGTTTTCCAAATACCGTTATCTTCGTACCAAGTATAACGCGGTGTGCCGTTATCTTTATGAACCATAGTTCTGGTTGCCTTTAGGTTGTCTTTTGAAGTTCCTTCCATAAAAATATCGATGTCGTAAGTATTTCCGTCATCGGCTTTAAAATCCGCACAAACAAAATATTCGTTATTTCCTAATGTGGCTAATCGTTTTTTATGGATTTTTTCCAATTTACATTTCAAAATTTTATTCTGTTTTTGGTCTTTAACTAAAAAGAAACCGCCCGACTTTTTTTCTTGTTGAGCTACATAATGATCAACTGCATCTGCAAATTCACTAATTGTTAAGCCTTGTTTCTTCTTTACTTTTGTAGGGTGTTCATGCTCACCTTCTTTAGCCGGATGCTCTTTCTGATTTTTTTTCATTTCCGGTGAACAAGGATGTTCCTTGCCAGTAGGATGTTCTTTATGCATGGCTTTATTAGTAGGATGTTCCGCTTTTTCATTGTGCATTTTACTTGTAGGATGTTCCGCTTTTACAGGATGTTCCTTTTTAATGGTATCTTTCTTTGTACTTGTGGGATGTTCTTGCGCAAAATTATTTGTATAAAGTCCTGCGACAAGTATCATTAATAAAAATGAAAGATATTTTGTGAATTTCATGGTGCCTCCTAAATGGTTAATTAATAAATGAAGATTAAAAGATAAAATAGAGATGTAATCTTATTAACTTAATAATAGTATTTTTTCGGATGTATTACAACTATAATTTTCCAAGTCCTTCCGCTTTTGTAAATAGTTTACAAAATTATCCTATCAAATTTTTTTTAATATACATTATCATTTTATAACTTACAATGTAAAAATATTTATCGGCTAAGAATAACCTTTTGATAAAATAGTATTTAATTCATATATTCAATAATAATTCATGCTTTTCCGCTTAAAACTATTTGGAGAATAAATGAATCTTTCTTTACGAATTAAACAAAAATATTCAATCGGCATTAATAATTTCCTCTTGTTTATACTAGTCCTACTACTAATAACAGATAATGTTAAAGCATGGGTTTATTTTGAACATCGAAAAATTACTTTAACAGCTATTGAAAATATGGACCCCGGATATAAAAAATTTTTAGATAAACTATGGAAACTGGCAAGAACCGGTTACGAAAACAGATTGTCCGAATCAATAATTTTGCCTGACCAAGGTATAAATATTAAATATTTGGATTATGCTTCATGGCCGGCAATAGCAGGAGATCATTCTTGTTCGGCTAAAAATATGGTTGATGTAATTTTAAATTCGGATTGGATTTTAAAAGTTGCTAAAGTATCGGCTGAGTTAGACGATCAACTAGGTAAAGCTGAAAATATAAGCGATCATATAAACGCCATTAGATCGACCGATATAGAACTTCAGCAGGTTGATCCGCAATACGCTACGCGAGCCGGAGCAAATAATGCGCATTTTTTGCTCGGGTTAAACAATATCGGTGTTAAGCTGAAAGATTATATTAGAAAATGTTTGCAAAATAGAACCGAACCTAACGCTTTGGGTTTATACACTTGGTATCACTTAAAAGCTTTGGAAAAGATCAAGCAGTTACGACTCACTTCAGACGTTAAATTAAAAACTTTACTTGCGCGTGCTGCACTTGCTAACGAAGCTTTTGCTTTGCATTTCCTTGAAGATATTTTTGCAGCAGGTCACGTGGCAGGCACTTGGGGCGATGTCTCTTTGCGTAAAGGGAGTCACGATTATTATAATCAAAATGGACTTTCTACCGTAACCTGGAAAAATGAACACATTGTTTTAACTGGCGATTCTTATATGAGACCGGAAGACGCAGAATTCGCATCAAAAGCAGTGATTGCCAGTTTAAAACAGCTTGTACAATTTTATTTGGATATAAATTTATATCCTCAAATTAAAAAATCTTATTCGAATAATACAAATCCTGAAGATTTAAGTATTTGCGAAATAACTTCGATGCCTGAAAATATTTATAGTGACGAATCATATTTAGACATTCTTTTTCCCGTTTTATTAAACACTCCATTTCCCGGATTAATAAAAGGGAAAGGAACATTCCCAAGATTCAGAGCCGAAATTGGTCCGTTCGGCGGATTTTCGGCTGCGTTTCACGCTGCGCTTGCATCGGGAGGATTTAGTATAGCTCAAACTTCTCCCGGATTTATCGGTGGTTTGGAAACGAATTTGCGATTTGGTTTTGGAATTGAAGGTGTACTAAATCATTCAGGTGACGGATTAGTATTTCTTGAAATCGGATGGCGGCAAGATGCTTCTTCAAAAGCTGGAATTATTGAAGATGAAGTGACAAATTTAGCTGGCGCATTAACTTCATCGATTCCCGCCAGATCATCTTACAGCGCCAGAATCAGATTACCGTTTTGGTTAATTCCCGGCGATCTATTAATTGCCGCACCTATTTTATATTTAATATCACCAAATACACTTACAAATATGGCTGCAACTGCCGTTAACGGTGGATTAATTCCGTGGCAAGCAGGAATTTCTACCGGTATAGGACGTTTTCAATTTGTATTGGGCAGGGAAGTAGGAGTTTACTTTTACGGAACAGGTCGACAACGGGACGCATTTTTTCTGCCGGTTCTTGTTAATAACGAGGTTGTGTTTTTTATTCTATCATACAAATCCACAAAATTTGATTTTCCCATATTGGAATACAGACCGTTTAGAAATTATTCCACTAATCAGAGTTCCGATTTAATGTTACAATTAAGCGCCGGATTTGATGTGCCTTACGGTGCGGAAGTTCTGGAGCCGGGAAATGCAGTTATTCCCGATTTGAAACCGGTTTATTACATAAGTCTAAAATTACTTTTCGATTGGCGTTATTACTTCTAAAATTTTCAAAACTGATTTAAAATAAAAAAGCTCCCGGGTTAGGGGAGCTTAGCGATCAAATTATTTTCGTTATTGAATTACTTCGACGTCTGTAGCTTGAGGTCCTTTTTGACCCTGACCTTCGGTAAATCTAACTTTTTGACCTTCTTCCAGGGTTTTGTAACCGTCTGCAATTATGGATTGAAAATGTACAAATACATCATCACCATTTTCTTGTTCGATAAATCCATAACCTTTTGAACTGTTAAACCATTTTACAGTTCCTTCTTTTCGCTCTGCCATTTTACAGATACTCCTTAAAAAATGTTGAAAAAAATTGAACAGAGCTTAAAAACTTGTAGAAATTACTTCTGCACTCTTAATACACTGATCAATTAATACTTAAAAAATGTTCTTTTTAAAGAACGTTATGCAATATATAGATATATTTTAGAATAACCTAATGTTTTTTTTGAAAATTGAGAATATTTCTTTGAATAATTATGTCATTCCCAATCAGATAATTTTGGAATTGCCGGATAGAGCTTCTCTATCAAATTTGTAGTTCGTTTACTGCAACGTCAAGTCTAAAAAGAAATGCAGTAGGGTGAGACAAAAAGAGTAGTTAATAATGGTTAACACGCTCATACAGTTTAGTTATGATAATCATTCTGTCACTCCTAACGGAGTTGAATGACTCTTTTAAGATATTGGTTTTATACATGTTGCACTCCTACGGAGTGCTGACACAAAGTTTGGGGAAAAGATAATTCAGTA
>JALSTI010000026.1 GCA_026983795.1 Melioribacteraceae bacterium | reverse complement strand
GTTTTCGCTTCGGTTTTATTAATTGTAGTATATTTAATTCCTCATAGTGTCTTAGGCTCCGAACTGGATTATAATAAATTAGATAAACTAAATAAAATTGAAAAAGTTAAAAACTAAAATGTTTAATTAACCGGAGAGTGTTCCATGAAACTTCTAAAAGTATTAATTGTACTGCTTTTCCCTATGATTATTGTATTTGCGCAGGATTCTACCCAAACATTTCTTTCGCTTAATTCCACGGGCGTAGAGGAATTCCTTCAAAAATATCCTAAATATGACGGACGGGGAACTATCGTTTTGGTGTTGGATACAGGTATAGATATGGGAATAGACGGACTTAAAAAAACTTCTACCGGCAAAGTGAAAGTTATAGACGTTCAAGATTTTACGGGTCAGGGCAACATTAATTTTTATCCGGCAGAAATTGAAGAAGATGATAGCACAAGTTATTTTATAAACGAAGAACACAATTACAAAGTTAACGGGGCAGATAAGTTAAAGCTGAAAGCGTGGAATGATAAATATTTTATCGGTTTATTGCCGGAGGAATTATGGAAGAATTCCGGCTCCGGCGCCTCCGATATAAACGGTAACGGTAAGAAAAACGACAAGTTCTTTTTTGTGGTTTTTCAAACGGATAATAATAAAGAAAAATATTGGGTAATGTATATTGACGCTAACTCAAACGGCGATGTTTCCGATGAAAAACCGTTGCGGAATTATAAAGTAAATTATGATACTTTCACAATACCCAATAAAAAAGGTTTGCCTTACTTTACAATTGCCGTTAATATTTTTCCGGATAAAAAATTGGTGAGCTTCTTTTTTGACGACGGTTCACACGGCACACACTGTTCCGGTATTGCCACCGGATACCATATTGACGGTAGCGGCGATTTTAACGGTGTTGCGCCGGGCGCTCAATTAATGGGATTAAAATTAGGCAATAACAATTACGCCGGGGGTTCTACAGTTACCGAAAGTATGAAAAAGGCATACCTTTACGCTGATAAAGTATCGAAAGAAAGAAAAGAGCCTTGTATTATTAATATGAGTTTTGGAGTGGGTTCCGAAATTGAAGGCAGAGCCGATATCGAAAAATTTCTTGAAAATTTAGTTAAAGATAATCCTTATTTGTACATTAGCACCTCCAACGGAAATGAAGGACCGGGCATTTCAACAACCGGAATGCCGGCATCTACAAGCGCAGTATTTTCATCCGGTGCCGTATTAACAAAAGAAGTTGGAAGGGACTTATATAATGCAACTTTAGATACAAATATAATTCTACATTTTAGTTCAAGAGGCGGAGAAGTGCCTAAACCCGATGTGGTATCTCCGGGCGCTTGTACTTCCACCGTGCCTAATTTTTCGCGCGGAGACAGATTTTGGGGTACAAGTATGGCATCGCCTTATTCCGCCGGCGTTATGTCGCTGTTATTAAGCGCCGCTAAAGTTGAATTCCCGCATGTGAAAATTCCGTCTCGACTCCTTTACAAAGCTATGAGGGAAGGTGCGGTTAAAATGAAAGGATATGATTATGTTGACCAAGGAGGCGGTTATATTAATGTAATGAATGCATGGAAGTTATTGAAAAAATATATCAAAGAAGGTGAAATTAAAAAATTTGAAACTTATACAATAAAATCTTTTGCGCCAAATATGCCCGGTAATTCGGCTCCTTCTTTATATATAAGAGACGGATCGTATATAACGGGAAACGAAACATTTAATTTTAATATTAAAAGAAATAATACGATAAACAGCAAAAAGTTTTTCAGGTCTTACAGAATAAAAAGCGAAGCGAAGTGGTTAAAACCCGTTAAAAGAAAAACGTATATCAGGAATAACCAATCGGCTAATATTGCCGTAAGGATTGATAAATCCAAACTGACCGAACCGGGTTTATATAATGGGAGAATCAGAGTAAGCCGAGCCGACAGAACTCATTTCCCGGAATTTGATTTAATGGCGACGGTTGTGATTCCTTACAAATTTAACTTGGAAAATAATTATCAAACAAGCTGGAATAATCTTAAGTTGAAGCCCGGCGAACTTAAACGGTACTTTATTAAAATACCGGCCGGTGCTACATCAATGACGGTTAACTTTAGCTCTAATCCCAATCAGTTTTGTTTTGCATGGTATTTTTTGCACGATCCTGACGGAAGGCAAATTGCACGGGCTGTTCTTAATTCCGATTCCGAGGTTAACTCGATTGAGAAAAATTATTATAATTTAACTCCGGGAGTTTATGAATTGGATGTTCTCGGATTATTTATTGCAAATAATTTATCAACATGTAACTTGAGCGTTAAATTCGGAGGCATTGAACTTGTAAGTAATAATGTTTTGGATAAGGATCATACACGGTTGAACTTTATTAATCAAATTGAAAAACCCGAAACATTTAATGTATCGGGAGAAATTTTAGGAACGGAAACCGACTATGTTATTCACTTGGATTCAACCGATACCTATGAAATACCCTTTACGCTTACAAACGATGAAGCGTCTGAATCTTTTGAGGTTTCCGTTAGTAAAGAAGACTTTAATAAAACAACCGATTTTGCCTTAATGATTTACGATAACAAAGGAAAATCAAGAGCCTTGGGAGGTTTGTCGTATTATAAAGAAACTATTTCCATTAATAATAAATTTAATGCCGATACTTCTCATTATAAGCTGGTGTTAAAACCTGCTTTTGCAAATAAGCCGGGTCAAATGACTATATTTGTTAAAGAGCATAGTAAATTTGTGAATCCGGAGCCGATTTCGGTTAAACACAATTTCAGATCGAGAATAAATATGTATCCTTCAATATTAACGGATCTCAATTGTTCTTACGGCCCGTTGCCTAAGGTCAATGCTAATGAAAAGATTTACGGAAAAATATATTTTAATTTACCGCAAAAGGATGAAACTGAATTTGAATTCCCAATTTATATAAAAAACTAAGCGGAGAGTTTTATGAGCGATAATGATATGAATACAAAAGTAGTCGGATTACCGGAGAATGCATACAATGAATTAAAACCTGGCGAGGAATATGTTCCTATTATGTCTCCTCACAAGCAATATCCCGAAGTTAATGTTTGGTCTGTAATTTGGGGCTTAATAATGGCGGTGTTATTCTCAGCTGCCGCTGCGTATTTGGGATTAAAAATAGGACAGGTTTTTGAAGCGGCAATACCAATTGCAATTTTAGCGGTGGGTCTTTCAACTGCAACAAAGCGAAGTAAAGCCTTAGGTGAAAATGTTATTATTCAATCTATTGGTGCAACTTCCGGTGCAATTGTAGCCGGCGCTATTTTCACATTGCCTGCTTTATACATTCTAAATTTGGAAGCTACGTTTATGCAGATTTTCCTTGCGTCTATGTTCGGCGGTTTTTTAGGAATATTATTCCTTATCCCGTTCAGAAAATATTTTGTTGCCGAAATGCACGGAAAGTTTCCCTTTCCCGAAGCAACAGCAACAACCGAAGTACTGGTAGCCGGAGAAAAAGGCGGAAATCAAGCTTTAGTGCTTGTGGTTAGCGGTATAATAGGAGGTTTATACGATTTTATAGTGGCTTCATTCGGGTGGTGGAGCGAAGTGTTTTCAACAAGAGTAGTAGGGTTTGGCCAAACACTCGCTTCTAAATTTAAATTGGTATTCAAAATGAACGTTGGCGCTGCCGTAATGGGATTAGGTTATATTGTAGGTTTAAAATATGCAGCTATAATTGCTGCCGGTTCGTTTGTGGCTTGGTATGTAATTATTCCCGTATTTGCTTATCTAGGTGATTATATTGCAACTCCAATAGGCGCAAACGTAACACTTCTGATTAAAGATATGTCGGCTGAACAAATTTTCAGTAATTACGTTAGGCATATCGGTATTGGCGGAATAGCAATGGCGGGTTTAATTGGTATTATAAAATCATCCGGCGTTATTAAAACGGCATTCAGTTTGGGATTTAAAGAACTCTTCGGCAGTAAACACGATAAGGGAAATTCAACTTTAAGGACACAACGTGACATATCTATGAAAATTATCGCCGTTGGAATAACTCTGACGGCAATTGTAATATTTATTTTCTTCATGTTTGGCGTTGTGCATAATTTGCTGCATGCAATAATCGGTTTGTTAATTGTAATGATTATAGCATTTTTGTTTACTACGGTTGCAGCAAATGCTATTGCTATTGTAGGAACAAACCCGGTTTCGGGTATGACTTTAATGACTTTAATTTTGTCATCGGTTATTTTAGTTGCGGTAGGACTCTCAGGCACGGCAGGAATGGTTTCGGCGTTAATTATAGGCGGTGTTGTTTGCACGGCACTTTCGGTTGCCGGCGCTTTTGTAACGGATTTAAAAATCGGATACTGGTTGGGTTCATCTCCTTATAAACAGGAAACGTGGAAGTTTGTCGGTACCGTTGTTTCGGCGGCTACAGTCGGTTGGGTAATTTTATTGTTGAACAATACATACGGTTTTACCGGAAACGAATTACCGGCTCCTCAAGCAAATGCAATGGCGGCTGTAATAAAACCGCTTATGTCAAATCAACCTGCGCCCTGGATGATGTATGTTGCAGGTGCATTTTTTGCTTTAATATTAACCATGATTAAAGTG
Organism: Melioribacteraceae bacterium; assembly: GCA_026983795.1. Lineage (GTDB taxonomy): Bacteria > Bacteroidota > Ignavibacteria > Ignavibacteriales > Melioribacteraceae > BMS3ABIN04. The sequence continues at coordinate 523 of JALSTI010000026.1, read as the reverse complement.
CCCGCTCTTGCTTTTGCTCTTGGCATGTATTTGCCGCTCGAATTAAACACCCCTATTTTGGTCGGAGGTTTAATTGCTCATTTTGTTTCTACAAGAAGTAAAGATGAAAAGTTGAACAAAGTAAGAAAGGAAAGGGGAATACTAATTGCATCGGGTTTCATTGCCGGCGGCGCTTTGATGGGCGTTGTAAGTGTTATAATGAAATCGGCGGGATTGGATTGGCGGTTAAAAGAATGGCCCGAAACTCACGGCGCCGAATTACTGGGACTTGTTATGTTTGCCGTTATTATTGCATATATGGTTTGGGATTCGATGAGAGCAAAAAAAGAAGATTAAAGTTATTAAACTTTTAGTACTTTGTTACAATAAATTTAAAAGAGCCATGAATTATCATGGCTCTTTAATATTAATATATTTAAGGCTCAACAAATGAATATAGAAGAAATAAGAAAACAATTTCCTTATCTGAATTCAGGAAAAATATATTTTAATCATGCCGCAGTTTCTCCTTTACCGGTTATTT
>JALSTI010000025.1 GCA_026983795.1 Melioribacteraceae bacterium | reverse complement strand
TTTTACCGGTAAAGTATTGAATCAATTTTTTGCTCCGGTTTTGGAGCTGCCGCCGGCGTATAATTCGGTGCAGCAAATTGTAATTCCCGCTCCGCAAGTCGATCAAAACGGAAACCTGCTAAAAGTAGGTCAATTAACTACGGAAATTGAATTGAAAGGCGAAGATATACAAAAGTTTCTGGATAACCCTTACTTGTTTATGGATTTGAAATTTAATACGGCAGATACTAACGGAATGCCGGTGAAATTTAAAGTAAACGAAAAAATTTCATTTAAAATAAAAGCAGAAGCCGAATATAAAGTTGAGCTTTAAAAGTGGAGAGAATAATGAAAGTTTTCAACATACTACTACTTGTTTTGTTAACAACCGGAATATCAAATGCGCAAAGCGGAGTATCATTTACTGATTCCAGAGCCGCCGCTATGAGTAGTTACTTAACTGCTTCGTCCAACGGTGTTTTTAGTATTGGTAAAAATCCGGCTAATTTAGCCTTACAGTCGGATCATAATTTTGAAATTGCCACCGTGTTTCCTTTGCCAAATATAAATTTATTTGTAGGAAATGATTTTATGACTGTAAATGATTTTAATTATTTCTTTTCCGGCGAAAAAAATGCTGTTGGCGAAACCGTTGGTAAATTTCTTAATACTTCGGATAAACAAAAATTTAAAGACTTATTCAGTAACGGAACCGGTATTACTTCTAATATCTCAACAATTCTTTTCGGCTTTTCGGTTTATGTTAGTCCTAAAATAGGGGCATTCGGAATTTCTATGAGCGATAAATTTGCTGCACAAGCAGATGTTCCGCAAGATTTGATAAGTCTGTTATTAGACGGTAATACTGTTGAAAGGCAATACGACCTAAACGGTTTCGACGTAAAATCATGGTACTTACGGGAATATTCTTTAAGTTATGCGCGGGAGCTTACAAAATATTTTCATAATACATTCAAAAATATTACTGCCGGCATATCATTTAAATTAATTCACGGATTCGGCTATCTTAATCTTATTAAAAGTGATACTAAAGTTACAACCCGTCAAGATTATTCTATAGAAATTCGGAGTAATAATCTTATTAATTCGGCTTTCTCGCCTAGCTTTGGTGTGGTTTATGATTTTGAAGATACAACCAAAAGCAGCAGCGTAGGATTGTTTAACAAACCGGCGGGAACAGGTTTAGGATTGGATTTTGGCGTTTCCGGAAAAGTAAACGATATTTGGTCATTCGGAGTTTCAATAACGGATGTAGGTAGTATTAAATGGAATAAAGATGTTGCGCAGTATACTGCAAGCGGTAATTATACGTTAAGCGATATTACAGATAAAAGTCTGGGCGATTCTCTTTCTTCCGCTTTCAGCGGCGATGGCAAATTTGTAGATGAAATTAGCAGCAGCTTGCCAACCGCTTTACATTTCGGCGTAGGTTTTCAGCTCGATAAATTTTTGAAAGGAAATTTTCCGGGTAATATGCTTATTGTTGTTGGTGTTGATCAAGGATTTAACAATATGCCCTCAAATTCAACTAAAACAAGGGTTTCGTTGGGAGTTGAATGGGTCCCGCTAAGTTGGTTGCCAATTAGAACCGGCGTTTCCTTAGGCGGAAGGGAAAATTTTCATTGGGGATTGGGTTTTGGTCTTGACGCGGGATTAGTAGAATTTAATTTTGCGGCAAGCGATTTTCAATCAATTATTCTAGCTAATAATGCAAGAAAAATAGGTCTATCGCTTGGAGCGCGCTGGAAATTTTAACTTTATTATATAAGTTATTTCCGCACTCTTATTAAATTAATTATTCCTCCAATCAAAAATATAAAATTGGCAAGCCATGCAGTAATTAAAGGATCGAATACGCCGTTTTTGCCAAAAGCCTGACTTATTTTCATAAATACGAGATAAAGAAAAGTCAACAGAATATTAATCCCGAATTGAACAGCCAGTCCGCCGCTCCTTTTGCTAGCGGAAATAGTTAATCCGAACAACACAACAACAAAACTTGCAAATGCAAAAGCTATTCTTGAATGATACTCAATATAAATTCTTGTAGGATCGGAACCGGTTTTCTGTAAATCCACAGCATAACTTCGTAATTCCGATAGCGTCATTTCTTCGGGTTTTCTTTGTTTTTTAATAACTTCCTGCGGCACAAAGTTTAAACTGTCTACAATCATAGTATCGAATTTAACTACATTTTCAAAATTGGAATAGAAATTACGTTTAACGCCGGATTGTAAAATCCACACAGTTTTTGTAGTATCAAAAGTCATTTTTCTTGCGTCAATTCTCGAAATCATTTTGGTCAAATCGGATTTACTGAACTCAACTATACTAACACCGTTTGCCCTGTCGTTTATAACGTCATAATAATCTATAGCAACAATTCTGGTAGGACTGTCTTGAAAATAAATATTGCTTCCCGTTCTTACAATTCCTTTTTTCATATAAGTCCGTTCAATATAAACTTTATGTTTATTTGCCAACGGAACGACATATCCGCCGAAATAAATAGCCAAAATGCTTATTAAAAAAGAAGTTACTAAAAATGGTAAAACATATCTGTAGAGGCTAATACCGCTGGATTTTATAGCGGTGAGTTCGCTTAAATTAGACATTCTTCCTGCGGTAAATAAAGCCGCGAGCAAAACGCTCACGGGTAACATTAATCGTATTATTTCGGGAATGAATACAAAATAATATTGAACCACAATATGAAAAGGTACGCTTTGATCAATAAAATCATCCAAGTTTTCCATCAGGTCTATAACAACAAAAATGAGTATGAAAGTTAAAAGACCAAAGACTAAAATTTGAAGAAACTGTTTTATTACATATCTGTCAAGTATTTTCAGAACGCATTCTCCAGTTTTTTGGCACCAGTTTATACAAAAATTCAAAACTTAAAGTAATTCTTTCTTTTGCGCTTTTAACGGTTAGAATAATTCCTAAAAGTCCCAAGAAAATATTAGCGCTCCACACACCCCAAAAAGGCGATAATAATCCCCGGTCGGCTAATTTTTCTCCTCCTATTAAAAAGGCCCAATAAACTAAAAAGAAGATTAAACTAATAGCCGACGCCATGCCAATTCCACCTTTACGCGTCATAGTTCCCAGAGGAACGCCAATCAATATAAATACAATACATGCAACGGGAATAGCATATTTTTTATGAATTTCAACCCAGTAATTTCCAATTCGCGTATTATTATTTTTTATCCGCCGTATTAATCCTAAAACTTTATTTCTGGAAGCGTTTAACTTATCGGCGGCTCGCAAATAGGCTAATTTGAGTTTAAGATTTTTAATATTTTTACTTCTTAAGTTCGAATATCTTGGGGAATAGGTGTTTGTTGTTATGGCTTGTTTAAGTTCTTTGTCTAATGTTTGTGATATTTTTTTCAGGCTGTCTACAATAGTTAACATTACGGGAGCCCCTAATTCTCTGTCGCTGCGCCTATTGTCTATTCTTGATTCGCTAAAGACAAATTGACTGGCATCCATTGCCAATTTGTATTTTTTAAAAATCATTTTCCTGTACTCGTTCGGATTCCGGCGTTCCGATGTGTGTATTTCCCCGTCTTGCAAATCAAGAATCAATTTCTTCTGATTTTTGGAAAGGTAAATTATTCCTTTCCTTGCTGTAATAATGTTAAGTTCTCTCGGATTGGAATGATCGTAAATTACAATATCTTCCAAAGTATTTGATTTGGCGTCTATTTCTCTAGCTAAAATTGAATAATGTCTTATCTCTTGCGAAAAAACTCCCGGTACTAATGAAATCATAGGTTTTTGGCGCGATATGTCTTCCATTAGAACTCTAAGCTCATGGTTTGCATTGGGGTAAACATGATTGTTAAACTGAATTAAAAGCAGAGCCACAACCACCGAAGCCAAAAGCGGCGGCACCATCATTTTATAGAGACTAATGCCTGTTGCTTTCATTATTGCAATTTCATTGTTTTGCGCCATGTTTCCGAACGCCATTAAAGCTGCAACCAAAACTGCCATTGGAACAGAAAGTACAAACATCCAAGAAAGCGAATATATCACTAATTTTGAAATTACTATAAAACTCAATCCTTTACCTATTAGTCTGTCCGCTATCTTCATTAAAAATTGTAAAAGAAAAACTGACATCAATGTAAATAGTGCGAAGAAAAACGGTAATATTAAATTCCGTAAAATGTATCTGAATAAAATCATATCTTAAATTATTTTTCCAATGGATTAAAATCTGTTACCGGATAATAAATAAAAGTTTTATAAGAAAACAATTTCAAAAATTCTGTTATAATTAATTTTTATTACTTAAATTTCACGATAATATTATTCAATTACAACGAATTTTAGCGTTTGAGTAAAATTCAATTAATAATACATAAAATTTTAGACGGAGGAATACGATGAATGAGGTAACAACTTACGTAAAAGAAAACTTAAATGAATTTATTGAAGAACTAAAAGATTATTTGCGAATTCCGAGTGTAAGCACATTGTCTTCACATAAAAAAGATATGAAAACATGCGCAAACTTTGTGGCAAAAAAATTGAGAGCAGCCGGAATTAAAAATGTAAAATTGTATCCGACCAAAGGCAATCCATTGGTATACGGGGAATGGCTGGGAGCTAAGGGTAAACCTACGGTTTTAATATACGGGCATTACGATGTTCAACCCGTCGATCCGCTGGATGAATGGGATTCCGATCCTTTTGAACCCGTAATTAAAAACGGCGATATTTATGCACGGGGCGCGGATGATAATAAAGGTCAGAATTTTGTGCATATTAAAAGCGTAGAATCTTTTATGAAAACACACGGTAAACTTCCCGTTAACGTTAAGTTTTTAATTGAAGGGGAAGAAGAGGTTGGAAGCGAAAGTATAGAAAAATTCATTAAAGAAAATAAAAAATTACTCAAATGCGACGCTGTTTTAATTTCGGATACAAGTTTGTACGGACCCGGCATTCCAACTATAAATTACGGACTTCGCGGATTAACCTATATGGAAGTTGAGATAACAGGTCCTAACCGGGATTTACATTCAGGCAGTTTTGGCGGTGCAGTTGCAAACCCGATAAATGAATTGGCAAAATTGATTTCCAAACTACAAGATAAAAACGGTAAAGTAACTATTCCTAACTTTTACAAGGATGTTAAAAAATCG
>JALSTI010000024.1 GCA_026983795.1 Melioribacteraceae bacterium | reverse complement strand
CCGTGGGAATACATAAAATTAATTTTAACGCTAATAACCTTTCCAGCGGTTTGTATTTTTACAGAATCATTATCAATAATACCTTTATCGATTCCAAACGGATGATGTTGGTGAAATAAAGTATCAATTTTAATTTTAAAAAGTTAAATCGACTTTTCCAATTCGGTAAAAAACGATCTATTCTTCATATTTTTAATTATTTAGATTTAGCAGAAAATTTTCGTGTAATTTTGTATAATGAAATATTTGAATAAGTTATTATCCGAGGGAATATAGCATTGTATGAATTTATTACACGAGTAAATATTCGTTTTAAAATTTTACTTTTCATAGTTTTAATATTCATTTCTTCAGTACAAAGTTTTCCTCAAAATAAGTTTATTACCGTTACACCCGAACCGGATTTTAAAGCCGGCTGGCTTCACGAATTAATTTTCGGTAAACACTGGCGGGATGTTTGGACAACACCGGTTAAAGTCAAAATTTTAGACCTGAATACCTTTGCAGGCGGATTAACCCCAATCAAAAAAGGCGGCGGATTTCAGACAAAATCTCTTCGTTTCAAGGGTAATGACGGTAATATTTGGAAATTCAGATCTATCAACAAAGACCCTTCTAAAATTCTGCCCGAGGATCTTAGAAATTCTCTTGTCGACGATATAATTATGGATCAAATTAGTTCAGCCAATCCATACGCGGCTTTGGTTGCTGCACCCATAATAGCGGCAGTTGGTATTTTACAATCAAAACCATATTTGGTTTATTTGCCCGATGATCCAAAACTCGGAAAGTTCAGAAAAGACTTCGGCGGTTCACTTGGAATGATTGAAATTCATCCCGATTACGATAAAAAAGAAAAACGGACTTTCCAAGGAGCAGAAAAAGTTACCAGTACATTTAAATTGTTCCGCAGACTAGAAAAACGAAACGATGAATTTTATGATGCAAGGGAATATCTAAAAGCCAGGTTAATTGATATTTTACTCGGGGATTGGGACAGGCACACCGGTCAATGGAAATGGGCGCGTTATACGATAAATGGCAAGAAGATTTGGAAACCTATTCCACGCGACCGCGATCAAGTATTTGCAAAGTGGGACGGATTAGGTCCGAAAATTGCCGAGTATATTGTTCCCCAGTTTGTTGGATTTGACGAAGACTATCCTCAAATTGAGGATTTAACATGGAGCGGCAGATTTATAGATAGAAGGATTCTTCCGGCAATTGACAGACATTCGTGGGATTCTATTACCGTATATGTAAAATCCAAAATTACCGACCGGGTAATTGAAAATGCAGTTAAACAATTACCCCCGGAAATTTACCCGATGATAAGCGACGAATTAATTTACGACCTCAAAAAAAGAAGAGATAAAATTGAGATTGTATCCAAAGAATATTTCAAGCGAATTAACAAATACATCGATATTTATGCAACAAATAAAAAAGACTTGGCAGAAGTAATTCGATTAAATGATCGGTCAACCGAAGTATCATTATTTCAAAAAAAGAAACATGATAAAAAAGGCTCCATGTTTTTTAATAGAATTTTCGAAAATAAATTTACCGATGAAATAAGAATACATTTGCTGGATAATAACGATAAAGCCGTTGTAAAGGGAATTGTTAATGAAAGTCCGGATATTATTGTGGCGGGTGGAAAAGGAAAAGATAAACTAATCGATAGTTCGATTGTTTTCTGTAACTCCGTTTTGCTCGACCCTAAACCGGCAGCTCAAAAAACCGGGTTCTATGATAGCGGGAAAAAATCTATTTTTGTAGCGGGCAAAGGAACTTATATCAATACAAAAAAATTTCCGCAACTTCCAAAAACGGATATTGCAAGATACGAACCTCAACAGCGGGACAGAGGACACAATTGGGTCGTTTATCCTATTTTCGGATATAACACAAACGACGGTTTACTTTTTGGCGGCGGACCAATTTTGTATAAATACGGTTTTCGTAAATACCCTTATGATTACCGTATATTATTCACTGCAACATACGCCGCCAGACCTAAAAGTTATAATTTTAATTTCGAAGGAAAGTTTAATTCAGTTTTAGATTGGGCTCAATTTAATTTAAAATTCCAAAGCATTAAATTAAATTTAAATCAATTCTACGGTTTTGGAAACAATACCTCTTTTAACAACGGATTATATAAAAATAATTTCTACAATATTGAACAGGAATTATTTACGATTTTACCCGGATTGAATATTCCCATTACAAAATCGATTACAGCTCATCTGACTTTGGAATACCGGTACTCTCATTATGAATTGGGAAATCCACTTTTGCTTTCAAATTTCACTTACGGTTTGTACGGAACGGAGCACTTAAAATTCCTGAATATAAAATCAGAATTCGAAATTGATACGCGGGATTTAGCGGATAATGCGAAGTCGGGTTATTACTTGAAAATTAAGGGGAAAATAGGTCCGAGAATTTTAGATAACAAATATACTTTTGCAAAGGCTTCATTTGATGTGCGGAAATACTTTACAATAAACACATTGATCAATACAACTTTTGCTTTACGGGCGGGAGGTGAAAAGATTTGGGGAAAATTTCCCTTTTTTGAATCGGCTTTTTTAGGCGGCGAAAATAATTTGTTAGGATACTTAAGAAATAGATTCGCCGGCGACGCTTCAATTTACGGTCAAGCCGAAAGTAAATTTTACCTGGCGCCAATAAAATTTATTATTAAGGGAAAACTAGGAATGCATATCTTTGCCAATACAGGAAGGGTTTTTGCTAAAAACGAAGGATCGAACAATTGGCATTCTTCTTTTGGAGGTGGAATGTGGATGTCTTTCTTAAACAGAGCGTTTAATATAATTTTTACAGCCGCTTATTCCAAAGAAAAAATAATATATTATTTTAGTACAGCTTTTAGTATTTAATTTATTTATGAATGTAAAATGAAAAATCTTTTTAACCGGAAGGTAAAAGCGGAAATATTAAACAGGGTTAACAAACTGCAACCAAACAGTGAAAAACTTTGGGGAAAAATGACTGTAAATGAAATGGTTTGTCATTGCGCCGATCAAATACGCGTTGCCCTTGCAAAAATTAAAACAAAACCGGACGGCAATTTTTTTACGAGAACATTTGTAAAGCAAGTAGTATTGTTGGGACTTCCCGCTCCAAAAGGCAAAATAAAAACTTTTCCGGAAATAGATTTGGCTTTAGGAAACGGAACCAAACCCGCTTCATTCGATTCCGATATAAGGGAATTAATAAATCTTATAAATGAATTTACTAATGCTAAAGAAGATTTCTCTTGGCCGGAACATTCGGTTTTCGGGAAATTAAGTAAAAAACAATGGGGACGCATAGTTTACTTGCACTTAAATCATCACCTTACCCAGTTCTCGGTCTAGAAACAAACGGAATTAAATTCAAACAACTTTTTCATTCTTCTTTTTCAAGTAGTAGTAAGTTTCAACTTGCGATTGTATTTTTTTATTAGCTTTGCTTTTTCTGTATTTGTTCTGACCTTTTGCATCTATCAGTCTTGCTTTAACGTTATCTTTCAATTGAATTTTAAGTATGTCCAAAATTTCATTTTTAATCGATTCATCGTAAACCGGGAAACACACTTCAATTCGCCTGCTCAAATTTCTCTTCATCCAATCGGCCGAACCGGCATATACTTTTGTTTTGTTATTATTGCAAAACACAAAAATTCTGGAATGTTCAAGGTATCTATCAACAATACTAACAGCTTTAATATTTTCACTTAATCCTTTAATCCCCGGAACCAAGCAACAAATTCCGCGAACAATTAAATCAATTTTAACACCTGCATTATTAGCTTCATACAATTTATTAATCATTTTCGGATCTTCAAGACTATTCATTTTCAAAATCATCCAGGCTTTTTTACCGGCTTTTGCATTTTTAATTTCGTTATCAATCATTTTTGTGAATAACTTTCGCATATTGAATTGAGCAACTAACAAATGCTTAAATTTATATTTCACCGGATGTCCCGAAAGATGTAAAAAGACTTTTTCAACTTCCGAGGTCAACCGTTTATCGCTTGTAAATAATCCCATATCGCTGTAAAGTTGAGCCGTTTTCTCGTTAAAATTTCCTGTGCCTAAATAACAATAATTGTGAATTGCGCCGCTGGACTTCTTTTTAACCAGAGCTATTTTGGAATGCACTTTTATTCCGGGAAAGCTGTAATATACTTTCACACCGTAAGATTTCATTTCTTCGGCCCATAGAATATTGGATTCTTCGTCAAATCTTGCTTTCAATTCAACAAACGCAATAACCTTCTTCCCTTTTTGAACCGCTTTAATTAATGCATTAACAACCTCGGAATTTTTAGCAACTCTGTATTGTGTGATGTAAATTGATATTACATCAGGATCATTAGCCGCGTTATTTAAAAATTCCAACACATAATCATAAGTATGGTAAGGGAAATGCAGCGCAAAATCTTTTTTATCTATAGCTTCAAAAATATCCGGATATTTATCAAGCTCCTTATTTCTTAAAAACGGAAGCGGAATATTTTCCAAATCTCTTCTGCCGGGATTAGGAAACGTAAAAAAATCGCTCAAATTATGATAACGCCCGCCGGGAATTAAATCGTCTTTATCAATAATTAAAGCTTCCCTTAAAAATTTCAAGAAATCTTTAGGCATTCTACTATCGTATAAAAACCTTGACGGGGCGCCTATATTTCTGTTTTTCAAACTTTTTTTTATTTTTTCCAAAAGATTTCCACTGAATTCATCGTCAATATATAATTCGGCATCACGGGTTAATTTAATGGAATATGAGCATACAATTTGATAACCTGTAAATATTTCATCAAGATTTACTCTAATTATATCATCCAAAAATGCGATGTATGTTTTACCGGGTTCGGTTGGAATTTTAACAAATCTTGGTAAATGGTTGCTCGGAATTTCAACAATAGCATATTTATACTGTACTCTTTTACGTTTTGTATTATGAAGGTCCACATCTTTTGATGCAAGTTTAATTGCAAGATACAATCGTCTATTTCTCAGAAAAGGAATAATCCGTTTTTTAAGCAACAGTACCGGTTGAATATGGGGAATTATATTTTGATTAAAATATTCTTTTATAAAAAGAAGTTGTGAGCCGGTAAAATCGGAATCGGATATTAAAAAAATATTGTTAAACTTTAATTCCGGTATAATTTG
>JALSTI010000023.1 GCA_026983795.1 Melioribacteraceae bacterium | reverse complement strand
ACATAAGATAACAATATAAATATTACCGTAGTTAATAAAGTAATGATTACAGAAGTTACAAAAATGTTTCGCCGTTTTGAAAAGGCGGACAGCCACACAAAAATTATTAGATAAATATAAATTAATTTATACGAAATCAGCAAAGCGGCAATAAACACCTTTTTGAAAGGATAACCTAAAATGAAAATATCGCTAACGTTTATATTTGTTAAAATAAAAAACAAAGCGACTAATTCAGTACCTAAATAAATCAATGATACTGCCAATAAATACTTTAAACTTTTATCAAAAATATCTTTCTTCAACGAAAGGAAAAAGATTCCCGATAAAAGCAATAAAGCTAATACTATTTCAACAACATTACCTGTATAAGTAATTTTGAAACCGTTTAAACCGCTATTTACGTTAAAATATTTTATTATAAACAATACTAGTATTTCAACGACGGGTATTACGTATAAAAAAACAATGAGTTTTGATTTCTTCAATATATTCTTTCTAAAATTTTTGTTTATCTAGAATATGAATAAAAATTTTTTTGCCGCTGTCCAACGTTTTGGTTGAGACTTCGGAATCCACGTCAAATACTTCTTTTATTCTTTCACTTATTAGAATTTTTTCGATTTTGTCATCCGCAAAAACTTTTCCGTTTTTCATTAAGATTGCCCTGCCGTTAAAATTACCGGCTAAATTTAAATCGTGAATAATTGAAATAATAGTTAAACCTTGTTCCTCGTTCAGTTTTCTCAACAATTTTATTATTGAATACTGATGCTTAAGGTCCAAATGAGCCGTGGGTTCGTCAAGTAAAATCAAATCCGATTTTTGTGCGAGAGCGCGAGCGATAAAGGCGCGTTGAGCTTCGCCGCCGGAAACTTCGTTAATACCTTTGTTTCTTAAACCGTAAAGCCCGACCGTTTCCAAAGCTTCGTCAACAATTTCCATATCGCGCTTTCTTTCAAATCCGGTAAAATTAAAATACGGCGTTCTGCCCATCATAACTATTTCATAAATGGAATACGGATAAACGGTAAGCGAAGATTGCGGAACGTATGCAATGTTTTTTGCCCTCTCTTTATCGGAATACTCAAAAACATTTTTCGATTTTAATTTAATTGTTCCCTTTTCCGGCTTTTTCGATCCGAGAATTAATTTAAATAGCGTGGATTTACCTGAGCCATTAGGACCTAAAATAAACGCGAAATCATTTTCGTTAAATGTTAAATTTATATTTGCAAGCCGGAATTCGCTGCCGGGATAGTGAAATTCCACATTATTTAATTCAAGTATTTTCAATTAATAATTCTCTTTTTACTACAAATTTAATCATTTTTGCCGAACAAATAATTTAAATTTATTTATAAATAAATTTACTCTTTTCCTGATGTAAATTTTGTGAAGGTTTAGAAATTGGTTCAATTAAATTTACGGGATAATAAAAAGGCATCATAACGATGCCTGCAATTATTAATAAAGTTTAAATTGGATTGGTATAACAACTATTGCCTTAACCGGTTTTCCTCTTTGTTTGCCGGGTTTGAACTTAGTTGCCAATACAGAATTAATAGCCGCTTCGTCGCAGCCTCCGCCAATTCCTTTTATTACTTCGGCTTTAACAACATTACCCTTTTCGTCGACAAATGCTTTTACTATAACTTTTCCTTCGATCATTGCCCTTTTGGCTAATTGCGGATAAACTATCTTTTTCTGAATTGCTTGAATTCCGCCAATCGGTTGAGGTATTTCTTCAACAGGAACAAACTTATCGGGAAAGTTTTCGTTTCCGGAATCAACCGGCGGAGGCGGAGGCGGGGTTAAATTAGCCTTAAAATCTATTTCGCTGTTTTCTATAATAACATCGTCATTCACAATATCGGTCGGCGCTTCTATAGGTATTGGGGGTTTTGGCGGAGGAGGCGGTGCCGCTTCTTGTTTTGTATTATAAACCGTTTCGGCTTTAATAAATTCGTTATGATAAATTTTATTGACGCCTTTAATCTTTATACTTGGAAAATACTTGAAAGCCGAGATTAATAAAATTAAACCCAATATCAAACTTATTTCCAAAGCTTTTTGATATTTTAGTTTTAAATCGAATTTTGGATTTTTTTTCGCCACCTTTTCCTCCTTAAAGTTAGATATAATATTAATTAGAAATATTGAATCTTAGAGAAACGATTTTCTTTTTACAACAATTCAAATATTAAAAAGTTCCGGGATGTATTTATAGAAAAGGTTGAATCAATTCAGGAAGATATGTCCGGGCATAAAAAAAAGGCGTCTATAAAGACGCCTTTCAAATTTTAATTTAGTTTAAACAAAATAGGAATAGAAACCTGAACCTTAACAGGTTTACCTCTTTGTTTACCGGGTTTGAACTTTGTAGCCATAACGGCTTTAATAGCCGCTTCGTCGCAACCGGCGCCAATACCTTTTATTACTTCCGCCTTAACAACATTGCCGTTTTCATCAACAAAAGCTTTAATAAAAACTCTGCCTTGAACGCCTGCTCTTTTTGCAATTTCGGGATAAACTATTCTTTTTTGAATTGCTGCAATTCCGCCGATTGGTTTAGGCATTTCTTCAACGGCAACAAAGAATTGAGGAGCGGCTTCTTCCTCTTCTACTTTTGGCGGAGGCGGCGGCGGAGTATTAACTTGTGCGTTTTCATCCAATTCGGTATCTTCAATTTCCACATCGTCCAGTACTTCATCCGAAGGCGCCTCTATGGGAATAGGAGGTTTAGGAGGCGGAGGCGGTGCTGTTTCTTGCTTAGTGTTTACAATATCTTCCACGTCAACCAGCTCCTGCGGTCCTTGTACTTTTAATTTTTGACCTTGAATACGCGGGAAATATTTGAAAGCCGCAATAAGTAAAACCAAAACAATAATTAAACTTGTTTCAAATACTCTTGTGTATTTCTTTTTTAAATCCGCTTTAGGATTTTTTCTTAACGCCACTTTATCCTCCTAATAAAAAACCTTATTAATATTAAAAGTTAACAAATGAAATCGGAATTGTCAATCAATGCCGTAATTTTTTTACAAATAAGTTTGTTATCTGTTCCAAATTTACAAAATAAAGTTATTCCGGTTGGCTTTTCCTAATAAATAAAAAAGCGAAAAAAGCTCCGATAGAGCCTCCGGCAACATCAGCCACCCAATCCAAAAACTCGCACATTCGGTTGGGAATAAATATTTGATGTATTTCATCCGCCGCTCCATAAAGCATTATTGCAATTATCGCTGCAATTAGAAAATATTTTGCTAAAACTTTATATTTCTCTTGAAAATGGAAAGTTAAAGCAAGTAAAACCGCAAAACCTAAATAAGCTCCGAAATGTTTAACTTTATCGCTAAAATCAAGAATATCGGGAAGAGCCGGAGCCGGAATTGTAGTTGCAATAAATAATAAAATCCAATAAAGAACTAACGGAATATATACCAACTGAACTTTCTTCCGTTTAAGTATTTCGTACAATCGACCGCCTTAAAAATTTAATTGATTCAGGTAAATTAATAATTATATCCTCTGCATTAATACTAAATTCGGTTAATTTATCCAACAATAAATCCGCCGTTAAACTGTGTAAATATACCGAAGAAATTATTGAATCTTCAATAATTTTGTTTTGTGCAATAAGAGAAGCAATTATACCGGTCAATACATCTCCCATTCCGAATTTTGCCATTCCCGCATTTCCCGTACTATTAATAAAAACTTCGCCGCGCGGATTAAATAAAATTGTCGGCGCCCCTTTTAGCACTAAATAGGCTTTTGTACTCATTGAAAATTTTTTACCCAATTTTAGAATGTTTTGTTCCAATTCCTGCAGGCTTACACCAATCAAACCGGCAAATTCTTTATGATGAGGAGTCAAAACATTATTCCGTAAATTAATTTTATTGTAAACGGAATTCAATGCAAAAACCGCATCGGCATCTAGGACAAATGTTTTAGAAGGGTATTTTTGGATTAAAAACTTAACGGCCTGAACAGTTTCCGGGGAACGCCCTATTCCGGGACCTACGGCAACAACATCCGCCCATTCAATTTTAGGTTTAAGTTCTTCAATATTTTTCTTAGATAACATTTCCGTTCCGCTATCATCATAATTGGAAACGGTAGCCGAAGTAATTTTGTGATATATAATTTGCTTTATGGAATTTGGGAATGCAAGTACAACCGCACCGGCTCCTGCTTTAAGGCAACTGTTAGCCGTAAGCGCCGCGGCTCCCGGAAAACTACCGGAGCCCGCAATTACCAGGGCTTTACCGGCGCTGTATTTATGAATCGATTTGGTCTTTTCGGGAAGCCCTTGAAGTGCATCTTCCGGCTCAATTAAATAATTGTTTACTTGTAAACCGTCGAAATATTCTTCCCCGATTCCTATCGAACCCTTTTCAATTTTACCCGCGTTCTCATAACCTTTTCCGTAAAACAATCCTGTTTTTACTTCACCAAGGGTAACTGTAAGATCAGCGTTAAAAATTACAGACCCGGTTGAATTATGAACGTCCAAACCACTCGGTAAATCTATTGCAATCTTTATTGCATTAAAAGAATTAAGCTTGTTTATAATTAACGAATAAGGTTCTTTCAACTCTCCTTTTGTTCCGGTACCGAGCAACGCATCAAATATAACCGAACATTTAGCTAATACGGATAAATCTTTCGGCGATTTAAAATGTTTTATTTTCAGATTGCTATTATATTTAACCAAGCGGGAAAGTATGTTATAATTAATTAGCGCATCGCCTTTAATCCCGTTTCTTTCCGGAATACTTAAAACATTAACTTTAAAACCCCTGTTAACAAGTTGACGCGCTACCGCAAAGCCGTCTCCGCCGTTATTTCCCTTACCGCAAATAATTCCGATTTCATCACAGATATTAACTTCCGGGAAATTATTAAAAAATGCTTCAATTATACTTCTCGAAGCATTTTCCATTAAAACTATTCCGGGAATTTGCAACTTTTCAATTGCGTATATATCCGCATTTCTATTTTGTTCAACAGAAAATAAAGGTATCATAACTTTAGCAAGCGTTTATTCAATAAATAAAATATCGCTGTTCAATTCTTCAATTTCGAGGATATGATTTTCTTTAACGTGCAATGCAAGTTTCTTGTGATTTTCAAATTCGAACAAATCTTTTCCCTGTTCAACCACAACTAATTTAATAGTTTCGAACTTGTGCACGTCTTCGCTAATTTGTTTGTAATCGAAGAAATAAATTTCCGTAAAATCATCATTAATTTTGTATTCGGCGTTTTTGGAATCGGAACTGAAATTTGTAATTATATCATTCTCTATTACGGCTTTTAATATGTGTGCTCTAAATGGCAAAATAACCCTGCAACCGTAATATAACCCGTTAATTTTGTTTTTTAAAACTTCTTCTAATGTTCTCATTATCCTGCTCCCATATAAACTATTAACCAAATTAATAAAAATGTTGGAATTAAAATCGGCAATGAATATTTAATCATGTATGCAAAAAAGCTGGGCATTTTAACGCCTGCTCTTTCTGTAATGGATTTAACCATAAAATTAGGACCGTTGCCAATGTAAGACAAAGCACCAAAGAAAACCGCGCCTGTGGAAATTGCTTGTAAATACATTGCATGATGATGATCGATTGTAAGCACATTGGCGCTTTGGGTAATATCGAAACCGAATTTACCCATTGCGGCGCTAAGGAAATTTATAAATGTCGGAGTGTTATCTAAAAATCCCGATAATATTCCGGTCGACCAGAAAAATATTCCCGCATCCAAAGAATTTCCCATTACGTGAGCTTCGTGAGCAATAAGTTGCAGAGCGGGAATCATTGTAGCAAAAATGCCAACAAACAAATATGCGACTTCTTTAATCGGTTCAAAATCGAACTCGTTTGCTTTAAGAACCTCATCGTCTGCGTTTTTATACGCAAAATACATAACGCCAAACATTATTATTTCCCTTATACCAATCGGAACCGGTTCGAAACTGGGAACCCAGCTTAAAACATTAGGATCCAGAAATACCGAGAGTAATATTATCAACAAATAAATGATATTCTTAGAACCTTTAACTTCTATTTTACCGGAATAATCATCCGGGATGTTTGCATCGTCTTTATTTCTGGAATCAATAAAATAAAATATCATTAACAAGAAAACAACCGTAGGCAACCAAATATACCAGATATGTTCCACGAACCAGAAAAAGTCTATACCTTTCAAAAACCCTATGAATAAAGGCGGATCTCCTATTGGCGTTAATGCTCCCCCGATATTACTAATTAAAAATATGAAAAATATAACCTGATAAGCGCGTATTCTGTTTCTGTTAACCTTAAGGAACGGGCGAATAAGCAACATCGAAGCGCCCGTTGTGCCTATTATATTAGATAAAATCGCGCCGAAAAATAGAAGAACAACATTCAACCAAGGAGTCGCTTTTTTATCGACTTTAATATAAATGCTGCCGGAAGCGACAAAAAGAGACCCCAGAAGCGCTATAAATGAAATATACTCGGCTGAAGTGTGAATAAGCGAGTGGGTATCGTTAAGATGAAAAATATAGTAAAGCACTGTAACAAGTCCTAATAAAATTGACACTTTAGGATAGTGATGTTCCCAAAAATGATGATAGAATAAAGGACCTGTTGCAATCATTAGTAAAAGAACAATAAACGGTAAAACCATTATGGTATCGGGAAGCTGATGTTGAGCTTCCGCGGCTCCCTCTTCGGCTGCAACAACAGTAGATACGCTTGTGGTATGCGAGACCAATTCCGATGCGTGAATGTTGTTTGCATTGTAGAAGACAAGGACGGACAAAATCCCTAAAAACAGTAATTTTTTCAATTTGTCTCCTTTAACTTTAGTTAATTAAAATTAACACTATATTCCCTTGTAACACAAAGAATTCTAAGGAGTATTTCTATATATCATTCTGGGAAACGGAATGGTCTCCCTTACGTGTTCCAATCCGCAAATCCAACCGACGGTTCTCTCCAAGCCCAATCCGAACCCGGAGTGCGGTACGGAACCGTATCTTCTTAAATCCAAATACCATTCAAAATATTCTTGAGGCAAATTATGTTCTTTTATACGTTCCAACAAAACATCCAAATCGTCTTCCCTCTGACTACCGCCAATAATTTCGCCGTAACCTTCGGGAGCCAAAACATCCACGGCCAGTGCTAATTTATCGTTTTCTGGATCACGCTTCATATAAAACGCTTTTACAGCAGCAGGATAGCGGTGAATCATAACCGGTTTTTCGAAATCTTCCGAAATTAAAGTTTCATCTGCGCCGCCGAAATCATCTCCCCAAGTAAAATCGGCTCCTTTTTTCTTAAGGATTTCCACGCCTTCATCGTAAGAAATACGGGGGAACGGTCGTTTTATTTTTTCTAATTTCGAAATATCCCTGCCTAAAATTTCCAATTCGGCTCTTCTATCGGCAAGAACGGTTTGAACAATATATTCAATAAATTCTTCGGCTAAATCCATATCATCGTCTAAATCATAAAAAGCCATTTCGGGTTCAACCATCCAAAATTCCGTTAAATGCCTTCTGGTTTTAGACTTTTCCGCTCTGAATGTGGGACCGAAGGTGTAAACTTTACCTAAAGCCAATGCGCCGGCTTCGGCATAAAGTTGACCGGATTGGGTAAGATAAGCTTTACCGAGATCAAAATATTCCATTTCAAAAAGGGTTGATGTTCCTTCGCTTGCGTTAGGCGTAATTATCGGCGGATCGAAAAGAGTAAATCCCCTTTCGTCAAAAAAATCTCTTATAGCCTTTACAATTCTATGCCTTACCTTTAATATTGCAACTTGTTTTTTGGAACGGACCCATAAGTGCCTGTGATCTATTAAAAACTCAATTCCGTGTTCTTTTGGCGTAATAGGATAATCTCGGGAAAGGGAAATCAACTTCACATCGAAGGCATCCAGCTCATAACCGCCAGGCGCTCTCGGTTCTTCCTTAACTTTACCGGTAACTGCAAACGAAGACTCTTGAGTAATTTTATCCGATATTTCAAATACTTCCGGCGAAACATTTCCCTTAAAAACAACGCATTGCAAGTATCCGGTACCGTCTCTTAAAATTAAAAATTTAACTTTTCCGCTACTTCGTTTGTTGTATAGCCAACCTTGCAAAGTAACTTCTTTTCCAACGTAATTTCCCAAGTCTTTTATATAAATTTCAGGTTTCATATAGTAACATTTAAATTTAGAAAATGAATTGCTAAATATACCTACACCCTAAAATAAAAGCAAAAGAATTACTTTCATTAACTTATTTTTTAACCGCAAACCGCTCATTTTATGAAACCTAACGGTAGGATTAGCCAATATGCAGCCCAGAAAAGACAGCGGATATAAATTAAATGTTTTGCTTTTTGTTTGTGTATCAAGAAGCTTAATTTTCTCCAAATAATTATTTTGTTAAATCTTAAAAGATTGTCTGTTTTTTTACCTTTAAGATTTAACTTCGATTTTTGCGCTCATTTTAAATACTTCTTCAAATAGAGACTTACGCCGGTTAAAGCTCCATTTTTCCAATTCCAAATCCGGATTATTTTTTACTTCCGGAGAAAAAATAATGATATTATCTTTAACTGAAACATGAACGGCGGAAACAATTTGTTTGTGTATTCTGTCGAATGAATCCGCCAAACGTAAAATGGCGGCTAATTTACGAACAATATTTTTCCCTTTTCTATTAAGTAAATTAAATTCTTTGTGCGTAACTTTCGGATGGCTCTTCCGGTGATATCTTGCAACATTAGCTATAATTCTAATCTCGTTTTCGTTAAAACCCAATAATTCGCTGTTTGAAATTATATACTGACTGTGTTTATGATGCTGCGAATGTGATATGTGATATCCAATATCGTGCAGAATTGCGGCAGCTTCCAAATATTCCCTGCATTCATTTTTTAATTTAAGTTGTTCGCTTAATTGATCGTAAATTTGAAGTGCTAATTTTGCAACGTGATTACAATGTTTTTGGTCGTATTTACAAGACAGCGATAAATGTTTAACGCTTTCGAATCTTATATCCTGCAATTTTGGTTTTTTAGAAAGCCGGTTTTCTTTTTGTAAAGTATCAATAATTATTCCTTCCCTTAAAGCATATCCCGAAATTATAATTTCTTTAATATTTAACTTTTCCACAATTGTTTGCAGAATTAATAATCCGGCGGGAATTATATCGGCTCTTTTAGGTTCCAGACCTTTTATTTTTTTCCTTTCCGCAACGGTTTTGCTATTTAACACTATTCCTGTTATTTCCGAAATATTTTTTGCCGTTATTTTATAATTATTTAAAATTTTCAAGAATGAACTTTCTTTGTTTTGCTTTGCATAAAGCATCAATCCGCAAGCCATTATTGTTCCCGAAGATCCTACGGCTGTTTTAAATCCAATTTTCTTTATTTCTTTTGCTACGTGATAAAGTTCACCTTCAATCCATTTTTTACACTTGTCAATTTTCGATTTTGTAACAATAAAATCGGGGAAAAACTTTTGCGTCATTCTAACCGCACCAAGTTTAAGGCTTGTTGCATATTTCAAATTACCTTTTAAGCCTATCGCAAATTCAGTACTACCGCCGCCTATATCAATACATAAAGATTGGGTATCATAAATAGGAACAGCTTTCAAGGCGCCAAGATAAATTAAACGCGCTTCTTCGTAACCGCTAATTACTTCAATTTCAATCCCGGTTTTCTCGTATACTTCAAGTAAAAATTCATTTTTGTTTAGCGATTCACGTACGGCGCTTGTTGCAACGGCTCTTAATTTTGCTTTATGTGAATCGGCAATGTTTTTAAATCTTCTTAAGGTTTCAATTGCTCTTTTTTGGGCGCCCGGACTAATAATTTTAATATCGCCGACATTACCTTCGCCTAATCTGATAACCTCCTTTTCCCTGTCAATTATTTCGAAGTTACCGCCGCGTTTAATTTTAACAACTATTAAATGAAAGGAATTGGTTCCAATGTCTACGGCTGCCAAATTCATAATTAGTTCCCTAAAATTTTTTTACAAAGCGTAAATACATCTTCCACTCTCACATCGTCAATCAAGTCCGATTTCCGTATAAAATATTTGTTTTGCCCTACCGGTGCCCAATTAAAAGGATTTGTAGGACCGAATATAGAAATCTGAGGAGTATTTGTAGCGCCGGCAACATGCATTATTCCCGTATCGTTTGTAATAAATAAATCGCTTAGCGAAATAAGCGCCGCAACATCCGGGATTTTTTTATTGATAAATTTTGCCGCATTTATTGAACAATGGGCGGAAAAATAATTCAACTCTTCTAAATCGCTGTCGCTTCCGGTAAGGTAAAATTTTAACCGGAATTCATTGTTTAATGCTTTAACTAATTCAATATATTTATCCAACGACCATCTATTCTTGGGCTTTCCTGCTCCGATGTGTAAACCGACGAGTTTTTCACCGGTATTTATTCCCGTTTTTTTAATAAAATCTTTCGCAACATCCAGATTCTCTTTTTTAATATTAATTTCGGTAGAAAAATCTTCGGTGTCAATTCCAAATGGTCGCACTATATCAAGTCCAAAGTCCGAAACGTGAGCATCCGGTTTTTTCGTCCAATCCAAATCCACTCTTCTATCGAAAAGGAAACGGTATTTATTTTGTTTCCCGTTTAAACTGTTGGGACCAATCCGCATTTTAGCATCAGAGAAACGCATTAACAACAGACTTGTAAGCGAAATTGAAACGGTAGAAGGAGTGATTGACAAATCGAAATTTTGCTTTAGAAACCTTTTTAATTTTTTTAAGTAAGAAAGTGTAAATAATTTTTTTTTATCGAATACAAAAAGTTGATCGACAAATTTATTTTGCGTTAATGCATAATAATTTTGCGGACTTGCAATAACAGCGAGGAATACACCGGGAAAAGTTTCTTTAACTGCGCGTAAAAGGGAAAGGCTTGCAAGTAGGTCGCCGAATTGATTGTGCTGCCTTACAATTAAAACTTTTCCGGGAGTTTCTATTTTGCTTACCGGTTTTTCTTTAACCGAAAGAAACAACTTAAGAACAGTTAGTATGGAATTCGAAATAAACTTTGGGGTTCTCATTAAACCGGATTATTTATCTTTTTTATTGTTTTCAATCTCTTCAAAATCAGCGTCAATAACGTCGTCTTTTTTTATATCCAAATGAGTGTTCGGGTTTTTATGAACTTTCGGTTTTTTCTCTACATCAATCGACTTGAAGATCCCGGTTAAATATTTTACGGCTTTGAAAACCAAATAAAAAAAGAAGGAGTATATGATAAATCTAATAATAAACATTAGTCGTCCAACTTAATAACTGGATTAAAATATTCTATAAAACCTCTGTCTTCCCTGAATATTTGTTTAAATAACTCATCAAAATCGCGTTGGTTATTTACAAAATCAATTTCCGAAGCATTTACTATAAGCAAAGGGGTTTTGTTGTACTTAAAGAAAAAATCGTTATAAACTTCGTTTAGCTCTTGAATATAACTCCGGGAAATACCGCGCTCAAATCTTCTGCCGCGCTTTTTTATATTATACATTAATCTGTCCACTGTGGATTGCAAATAAACAACCAAGTCAATTTTTCTAAGATTTTTTTTCAGAAGCGGGAATATACTTTCGTAAAGTTTTAGTTCCTCACCTTCCAAATTAATATAAGCAAAAATTTGATCTTTGTCGAAAAAGTAATCTGCCACTACATAATTGGAAAACAGGTCTTCGTGTGCCTGCATTTGTTGTTGCTTATATCTGTTAAACAGAAAAAACATTTGGGTCTGGAATGCATAACGTTTACGGTTATCGTAAAATTTTTCGAGGAACGGATTTTTTTCAAACTCTTCTAAAATTAAATTCGCTTTTAATCTTTCCGCTATTTTTTTTGCAAGCGAAGTTTTTCCGGCGCCGATTACGCCTTCAATTGCAATATATTTTACTTCAGACAATGGCTTCTCCGTAAAGATTTAACACAGTGTTCGGATACTTCTTAAAAATATATTTAGGTAATCCGGAATTTAAATATTCTTTTGCTTTTTTGTTTGTACCGGGTAAAATTATTTCCGGGTCCAATTCTGCCAACGGGACCAGTACAAAATCCCTTTCGCACAAATATTTATGAGGAACGGATACCAGTACGCCGTTATAAACCGTGCTGCCGAATAATAAAATATCTATGTCTATTTCACGCGGTCCCCATCTAACGGTTTTAGTTCTGCCTATTTCATCTTCTATTTTTTTACAGACTCTAAAAAGTTCAAGCAGTTCGTAATCCGTTTTTAGTTCCAAAACCAGATTCATGTAATCATTTTGATGTACAGGTCCGTAAGGATATGATTCGTAAACAGATGAAATATTAACCGTTTCGCATTTTATATCTTGGTTTAAAGCCGAAATAGCTTTGCTTAAATTGGCAAGCCTGTTACCTTTATTCGATCCCAATCCTAAAAAAACCTTATTCATTTTCTTTTATTACCTCCGCTTCCACATGATCAATCAGACCGCCGACCGGAACATTATTTTTCCTGACCCTGACATTTATTTTATGAATTTTAGGATATTGCTTCAATAATTCATCTGCAATTACAGTAGCTATGGTTTCAATTAAATAATATTTTTTGCTATGAACAATATTTTCTATAAAGTGATAAACTTCGTCGTAATTTATTGTGTATTTAAGATTATCTTTTTCCGCAGCTTCTCTGAAATCGGTATAAATATCAACATCCGCTTCAAACTTTCCGCCTATATGTTGTTCTTCTTTCATTACACCGTGGTAAGCGTAAAAAGTAGCGTTTTTTATTCTAATAATGTTTGTCATCTTTTCCTTTTTTATGCTCAATAAAATAATTCTTCAATCCAATAAAATTAGCAAATAATATTCCAATTAGCACTAAAGAACTGCCAATTAAATCTCTTTCCGATAATTTTTCCGAAATAAACAACCAGCCGAGAATTACGGCGACGATGGGACTAATAAAAGAAGAAAGCGAAAGAATTACCACATTCATTCTTTTCATTAACCAGTAATAAGTGGTAAAAGTTATTAAAGTACCGAAAAAAGCCAAATAAAAGATTGATAAAACCGCAGGCATAGTATAATTTAAATTTGTAGTTTTTTCAAAAAGCAAACCCAGAATAACAAGCACTATGCCTCCGATAACCAAAGGAATAAAATTCATTGATAACGGATTTAAGTGATTACCATGTTTTTTAATAATTACGGCAATTCCGCCCTGCATGGCAGCGCTTAAAATTACCGCAAGCATTCCCCATAAATTAAGAGTGAAGTTTAAAGTTAAATCATCCGAAAAGATAACAACAATACCAATAAATCCAATTGTAACCCCTAAAATCTTAAATATATCAACACTTTCTTTAGGAAGTGAAAACTTTGAAAAAAGGATAACAAAGAATGGAAATGACCCGAACAAAATTGAAGCTAAACCCGATGGTATATACTGCTCAGCCCAATAAACCAATCCGAATGGAATGACGAACGAAAAAATTCCCATTATCAAATAAAGCTTTATAGAAAGTTTATCTTTCTGAATAGGGACGCTTCTGAAATGCATAAAGAAAAATATAAAAATCGAAGCCAATGAAAACCGTAATCCCGCTGCTAACATCGGCGGAAATTCTTCAAGACCGATTTTTATAGCTAACCAAGTCGATCCCCAAAGAAGACAGATAAGAATAAATCCCGCTGATATTTTAACAGACTGGGTTTTCATTTTACAAATTTCTCATCGCAATAATTCCCAAAGCTCTACCGGATTTTTTACCGTCCCTTCTGTACGAATGTAATAATTTTTTTTCTTCAAAAGAACACAAACCGGAAACTTCAATTTGATTTGCGGGAATTCCAAAGTTAATTAACATATCGTAATTAGCCATTTTTAAATCCAGCAGATATTTGCCGTTGTTTTTTTTCGATAAATATTTATCATCAAATTTTTGCGCAACTTCTTTACTAACCTCATAGTTTTTAGCAGCAATAGACGGACCGATGAATGCAAACAGATCGTTAGGAACAGTTCCAAATTTTTTTTGCATCAATTGTAAAGTTTTTGATGTAATATTTTTTGCGGTCCCGCGCCATCCGGAATGAACGGCACCGATTACATTTTTTGATTTATCGTACAAAAAGACCGGTACACAGTCAGCTGTAGAAATTGCTAAACCCAAATCAGGTTTATCAGTTATTAATGCATCGCTTTCAAACTGTTTCCCGGCATCATGCACCAGTGTAACAATATCGCTGTGAATTTGTTTCTGCAAAACAACGCTGCCCAAATTCAGTCCCAACTTTGAAAAGAAAGCCTTTCTATTTTCTGTTACTGTTTTTTCATTGTCGCCGACAGACATTGACATATTAAAATAAAACGGAGCTTCCCTGTTCAATCCAATTTTTGTACTCATTCCGAAAATAATATTAGGAATATTTTCAAATAATGCGCTTCTAATAATTTGCATAAAATTCCATTTTGTGAATCTGCAATTTAGCGAGTGTTTGGTTTATAAAAAAGTTTTGTTGAGGTGGTAAATTTAATGAAAGTTTAGGGTTTTAATTTTAACCGGAAATATGTTCCAACTCCGGATTCGGAAGAATCTAAAAAAATAAATGGCATGAAATTTTCCAAATTGCCATTCGGATCAATAATAAAATTTGGATTTTGAATTGTAGAATCGGAATAAATTTTTCTGTAGTATTTTTGAAAGGCGTCTTGTTTTTTCAGTTGCAAAATACCTTGCCGGTCAATAAGAAAATACCTGTTGCCGTTTTGAACTAAACCGTAAAATCCATTTTTGGAATTTACGGATTTATCTCCCGTTGAATCCGTTTGTGCCTGAGTTTTTGATGTGAGAAACAGCAGTATTGCTAAAATAAGTATTTTCATAAAATTTACACTTAGTTGTTTTGTAATTGTTTTATATAAAAAACCCGATCATGCTCTTTAAATTCTCGAAAAGTTACGAAGGAAAGTTTAGATAAACTTATAATTTTAATTTACTGCAGATAATTAAAAACCATTCATCCGCTTTTTTAATGTTTAACATTTTTTACAGAATGCGGACGGGAAAAAAATAAAAAATTGTCAAACCCGCTAATTTTCCAGCTTCATACCAAACGCAATCGAAAATTCATACTCATGAATAATTTCGAAACCTGCCTTTTGATAAAATAAAACGGCGTTTTTATTTTGTTTGCCAACTTCCAAATGAAGAGCCGGAACATTAAGAGAACGTAATTTACCCGTAAAAGTTTCTATCATTTTACGTCCCATTCCTTTCCTTTGTGCAACCGGTAGAATATCAATATGAAGATGCGCAGGATAATTCAACAACCCGGGTTTTGGCTTATAACCTTCATGAATCAGCTGAACTATTCTTGATTCCATTGCGGACTTATATTTTTTATCTAAGGGATACTGCGGACGTAATACTGGAAACCAGTGTTTTTCGGAATTGACTGCGAAATTTTCCGAATTCTGTGTGCCCAGAATGTAACCGCAAGGTTTTTTATCGACAGTTAAAATAAAACACAACCCTGGTTCCAATACTGCATACGGCGCTGCATAAAAATGCCCAAGTAAATTCGGATCGTTAAATAAATGTGAAGCATCTTTCCCGCTATTACCTGTTAAAAGACAAATATTATAAATTGATACTAAATCACTCGGATGATAACTCCTAATAGCCAATTCCATTTTGAGCACATTTAATTTTAAACATTTTAAATTTTTACCACGTTTAAAAATTGCGAGCTGAAAAATAAGTTTTTAGAACGTTCAATATTTTACCGCTAAGATCATTTCATTAAATAAAACAAACATCTATTTCCAAGCGTTTTCAAGATCGGCAATTAAATCTTCCGCATCTTCAATTCCCACAGACAATCTAACAAGGGAATCCGTCAGACCCATTTTTTCCCTTTCTTCTTTAGGAACGGCAGCGTGCGTCATAGATGCAGGATGACTAATTAAGCTTTCTACTCCGCCGAGGCTTTCGGCAAGTGAAAAAATTTTGGTTTGTTTTAACACTTTCTTAGCAAGATTAACATCTCCGAAATCTACCGAAATCATTCCTCCGAAACCGGACATTTGCTTTTTTGCCAATTCATGCTGCGGATGTGTTTTTAAGCCGGGATAATAAACTTTTACAGCCGGACTATCATTTAATAAAAACTCTGCAATTCGAATTGCATTTTCATTATGCTGTTTCATCCTAACGGCTAAAGTTTTGGTTGAACGAAGGGTCAGCCAACAATCGAACGGCGAAGGAATTGCTCCCGCCGCATTTTGAATATATTTTAATCTTTCGTTTACTTTTTCGTTATTTGTAATAACAATACCGCCGATTAAATCGCTGTGACCATTTAAGTATTTTGTTGAACTGTGCACTACAATATCGGCTCCGAACATTAAAGGATTTTGAAAATACGGACTCATAAAAGTATTATCTACAATTGATAAAAGATTATTCTGCTTACAAATGTTTACAGTGCCTTCAATATCGGTAAGATTTAGCATAGGATTTGTAGGAGTTTCAATGTAAACAATTTTAGTATTCTCTTTAATTGCACTTTCAATATTGGAAAGGTTACTTGTATCGACCCAGCTATATTCAATTCCGTAGTTTGTCATAACGGTTTCAAACAGCCGGTATGTTCCGCCGTACACATTATTGGAAACGATTAAATGATCGCCGGACTTAACCAAACTCATCAACGCTTGTATTGCAGCTAATCCAGATGCAAAAGCGATTCCATATTTTCCTTTTTCCAAAGTTGCAATATTTTTTTCCAACGCAGCCCGGGTTAAATTGTGTGTTCTTCCGTATTCAAATCCTTTATTTTTGCCCAGCTCTTCCTGCTCGTAAGTGGATGTAAGATAAAGCGGAGTAATAACCGCGCCGGTTGTCGGATCGGGTATTTGTCCGGCATGTATTGCATCGGTTGAAAATCCCATAAAAATCTCCTATTTCTTTTTATTCAAAATTTATCAAATCATACTTTGTAATTATATCAACAATTCTGCCAAAATCCGAAACTAAAATTGCTTTATTATTTTCAAAAAGTCGGTCTAATTCTTCAACCGGAGTTTTCGCATCTACCTTAGGAAAAGTTCGGGACATAATGTTCGCGATATTTTTATTCAAAATGGAATAATCTTTTCTTACTTTTTCCAACAAATCGGATTCGATTATAGAGCCGACAGGCTGCCGTTTATGATTAAACACAACAAGCTGTGTAATTCCGTTCTCACTCATTAAATTTATTGCCGTTTTAACCGTATCGTCTTCGTGAACAGAAATAATTTCTTCATATCCCCTCATTTTTTTTCTATACGAAATATCCCTTAGAGTTTTAATTTCCAATTCCAACATTTTATTTTCGCGCAGCCATTCTTCGTTATGGAACTTAGACAAATACCGTTCGCCGGTATCACAAACAATAAAAACAATTACATCGTTTTCCGATAAATGTTTTGCCAAATCCAAAGTAACTTTAACGATAGTTCCTGTGCTCCCGCCGCAAAAAATTCCTTCTTCTTTAGTTAATAATCTTGCTGCGGCAAAAGATTCCTTGTCGCTTATGTTTATAATTTTATCAATATATTGAAAATGAACATTTTCCGGAAGACAATCTTGCCCTATACCTTCCACAAGGTAGGGTGTGCCTTTTATTATTTTTCCGGTTTCTTTGTAAGTTTTAAAAATCGATCCGAGCGGATCTGCGCCGATAACTTTAATATCCGGATTTTTTTCTTTTAAGAACCTTCCTGTTCCGCTTATGGTTCCCCCGGTTCCAATACTTGCAACAAAATGCGTAATTTTCCCGTCGGTTTGCTCCCAAATTTCGGGTCCCGTTGTTTTATAATGCGTTTCAGGGTTTGCGGGATTTGAATATTGATAAGCGAAAATGGAATTGGGTATTTCTTTATTTAACCGCTTTGCAACATTCACATAATATTCCGGATCGTCCGGTTCTACAGCGTTGGAAACAACTGTTACCTCACTACCCAAAGCTTTCAGATAATTAATTTTTTCACTACTTACTTTATCGGTTACGACAAATACCGACTTATAACCTTTTACCGCGGCTGTAAGGGCAAGACCGATACCGGTATTACCGCTTGTGGCTTCTATAATTGTTCCGCCGGGTTTAAGTTTGCCGCTCTTTTCCGCGTCTTCTATCATAGCCAAACCAATCCTGTCTTTTACGCTCCCGCCGGGATTTGCAGATTCAAGTTTGGCAAAAATTCTAGGTTTTAATCCTTTATTAATTTTATGCAGTTCAACAAGGGGAGTATTCCCGATAAGTTCGAGAATATTATTTTTATAATTCACAATTATTCCTTTCTTAAATATTTTTCATTCGATACATAAATTAACCTGAGAATGAGTTTAAAACCGTAAGCTATTTGCCAATTAAAGTATATCCGCGTAAAAAGTCCGTTACCGCCATTCTTTTTCTGCCTTCGGGTTGAATTTCCAAAATACGAAGAGCGCCGTTTTTAGTTCCTATTACCAGTTCTTTTTTAGTCTGGTAAATTTCGCCGGGAGCTAAATGTGAAATGGTTAAAACTTGAGTTTTAAATACTTTATATATTTTATTGTTGTGGATAAAAAATGCGCCGGGATGGGGTGAAAGTCCCCTCACCAAATTATGCACTTCCGCAGCGTTGTTATTCCAATCTATTTTACAAATCTCCTTTGTAATTTTAGGAGCTGGAGATGCCAATCCGTTTTTTTGTTCTTTAAGAATAACTTTTCCGCTTTCTATTAAGTTTAATGTTTCAATGACCAAATCCGCTCCAATTAAGCTTAATTTATCATGTAAGGAACCGGAATTATCTTCGGGGTCAATATCAACTTTTTTTTGAAGAATTATATTTCCGGTATCGACTTTTTCTTTTAAGAAAAATGTTGTAACTCCCGTTTCTGTTTCGCCATTAATCAGAGCCCATTGAATCGGCGCTGCTCCTCTGTATTTAGGCAATAACGAGGCATGCAAATTAAATGCTCCTTTAGGCGGAATGGTAAAGACTTCAACCGGTAAAATTCTG
The DNA here is from genome assembly GCA_026983795.1 of Melioribacteraceae bacterium. Lineage (GTDB taxonomy): Bacteria > Bacteroidota > Ignavibacteria > Ignavibacteriales > Melioribacteraceae > BMS3ABIN04. The sequence goes on along the minus strand of JALSTI010000023.1, from coordinate 4,277 downwards.
AATGCAACCACAACAAAAACATCGGCGTTTAATTCTTTCAAATTATTAATAAAAGATTCATCTTTAAATTTAAATGGTTGAAATATTTTTATATTATTTTTGATTGCAAATTCCTTAACGGGAGTAAAACTGACTTTTTTCCCTCTTCCCCGCTGCTTATCTGGTGCAGTAACAACAGCAAGAATTTTATGACGACTCTGCAAAATATTATTCAGAGTGGGAATCGCAAAATCGGGCGTTCCGAAAAATATTATATTCATATTTACCGATTAGATTATGAAAAGAAGCGTGATAAAAAATTATTTAGTTGTAATTGGATAACTTACTTCAACTTCACGGTTGCGGATTTGAATTAACTCTTTTTCCAATTTTTTACGAAGTTGACTTGTAACTCTATCCGGAATCATTTTACCTATCAAATGATCGTATTCGTGCAAAATAACACGTGCAAAAAGATCGTCGGCTTCAATTTCCCTTTCATTTTCATCTGTATCCAAATATTTTACTTTTATTATTTCCGAACGTTCAACTTCCGCACGTAAGTTAGGCAAACTCAAGCATCCTTCTTCCATCACTATTTTTTCTTCGGATTGTAAAACAATTTCGGGATTTATCATTACTACAGGTTTGAATTTTTCATAATCTTCCACTTCTCTTAAATCAATTATAAACATCTGTTTATCAATTCCTACTTGGTTAGCGGCCAAACCAATACCGTTAGCATTACGCATTGTAGCAAACATATTTTGAATAAGCTGAATTATCTCATCATCAACTTTGAATATCGGTTTTGCTTTAGTCCATAAAATTTTATCGCCGTAAACCGTAATTGGCATTATTGCCATTTCAATCCTCTTTATTTTATTATTAACTTCAACTTTTCAATAAGAACTAGAAATTAAGTTAGTTGAATGACATGTTATTTTAATAAACTATCCGTAAATAATCAACTTCCGGATGAGGAAAAATACGAAAATCTATTGTAATTTGGAGAAAGAGCAACAAAAATGTTGAAAAATAAAATCCAAACCGGAAATAAACATGTTATTATTGAATCTTGGTAATTCTGAAATTTTTATAAAGCAAAAAGCCCGCATAGAGCGGGCTTTTCAGGGTGAGCCATATTTATTTTATTTCTATAGTCTTGGGTTTAATTCTTTCGACCTTCGGTAAACGTACAGTCAATATACCGTTTTCCAGATGAGCTTCAATTTTAGATTCATCAACGGTATCGCCTACTCTGAATCTTCTATAGTAGTTTCCGGTCTCAGTTTCTTTCAACACATAATTTCTGTGCAATTCTTCTTCATAATCAACTTTACCCATAATTATCAAGTTACCTTCTTCAAGTTTAACTTTAACGTCTTCTTTTTTGAGACCGGGCATTTGAGCGATCATAATAAATTCATCGTCTGTTTCATAAATATCTACCAAAGGTGCAACCCAAGATTCGTTTTCCAAAGCTTGTTCCCAGCTTTTTTGTTCTTGAACTTTTACCATTTCTTTGTTCTCTGCCATTTTTGTTCCTCCTTATATTAATTATTTACAAACTTATTTATCGTTATCGTCATCAACAACTTCGTAGGACGCATCTTGGACTTCTTTATCCTCTTCGCCCTTAGGAGCCTCGCCGCCTGTCGGTCCGGCTTGACCGGCTTCTCCGGGTTGAGGACCAGGTTGTCCAGCAGGTCCTTGCTGTTGATATAAGTTAGGAGCAATTTCATTCCAAACTTTAGTCAAGCTTTCCGTAGCAGATTTAATAGCGTCGGTATTATTAGATTTAAGCGCATCTTCAACTTTTTGAATTTCGGATTCCAATCTATTCTTAGCATCTGCAGGTATCTTATCCTTTAATTCTTCCATCTGCTTTTTAGTTTGGAAGATTAAGTTATCAGCTTGATTCCTAACTTCAACGGCTTCTTTTTTCTTTTTATCTTCGGCAGCATGTTCTTTTGCTTGTTGTTTCATTTTTTCAATTTCCTCTTTACTCAATCCGCTCGATGATGTAATCCGTATACTCTGTTCCTTACCAGTAGCTTTATCCTTAGCCGAAACATGCAAAATACCGTTAGCATCTATATCAAAAGTAACTTCTATTTGTGGAACGCCACGCGGTGCCGGCGGAATTCCATCAAGGTGAAATCTTCCGAGCGTTCTGTTGTCTGCCGCCATCGGTCGCTCACCTTGCAATACATGAATTTCCACTGAAGGTTGATTATCCGATGCGGTAGAGAAAATTTCGCTCTTTTTAGTAGGAATTGTTGTGTTAGCCTCAATCAATTTTGTCATTACACCACCCAAAGTTTCTATACCTAAAGACAACGGGGTAACATCTAACAATAATACATCTTTCACATCACCGGCTAACACGCCGCCTTGAATTGCAGCTCCGATAGCAACCACTTCATCGGGATTAACACCTTTGTGTGGGTCTTTGCCGAATATTTTCTTAACTAACTCTTGAACTTTGGGTATTCTGGTAGACCCGCCAACCAGAATAACTTCATCTATTTGTGATGCGGTTACTCCGGCATCTTTCATAGCGCTTTCGCAAGGAGCAATTGTACGATCCAATAAATCATCAATCAATTGCTCGAATTTAGCGCGTGTAATGCTAATATTAAGATGTTTAGGACCGTCTTGAGTAGCAGTAATAAACGGTAAATTCACATCCGTTTGAGTAGAAGTCGATAATTCAATTTTAGCTTTTTCTGCAGCTTCTTTCAATCTTTGCAAAGCCATCGGATCTTGACGTAAATCAATTCCTTCTTGATTCTTAAACTCATCGGCAAGATAGTCGATTAATCTCTGGTCAAAATCATCACCTCCCAAGTGAGTATCGCCGTTAGTAGACTTAACCTCGAACACACCTTCGCCTAATTGCAAAATAGAAATATCAAACGTACCGCCGCCCAAGTCATATACAGCAACCAGTTCTTCTTTATTCTTTTTATCCAAACCGTAAGCTAAAGCTGCGGCAGTAGGTTCATTAATAATTCTTTTAACGGTCAAACCTGCAATTTCGCCGGCGTCTTTTGTAGCTTGACGTTGGGAATCGTTGAAGTAAGCCGGTACTGTAATAACAGCTTCATTCACCTCTTGACCTAAATAATCTTCGGCTGTTTTTTTCATTTTTTGAAGCACCATCGCGCTAATTTCGGGAGGAGAATATAATCTATCTCCAACTTTCACTCTGGCACTTCCGTTATCGCCGGCTACAACTTCATAAGGCACTTCCGATATTTCCGAAGTTACTTCGTCGTATCTTCTTCCCATAAACCGTTTGATTGAAAATATCGTATTTTTGGGATTAGTAACAGCTTGTCGTTTTGCAGGTTGTCCTACTAATCTTTCGCCATTTTTAGTAAAAGCAACAACAGATGGAGTTGTTCGTCCACCTTCGGAATTAGGTATAACCACCGGATCGTTACCTTCCATAACCGCAACACACGAGTTAGTTGTTCCTAAGTCTATTCCTATAATCTTTCCCATATCTTTTCTCCTTTATTTGTTTTAAAAAACGGCGGTATAAAAACCACCGTTTTTAATCAGTTTAATTAAATTTTATTTTAATTCGATTAATTTTTCTTTTGTTTTCTTCGGTTCTAATTTTTTCAATTCTATATGTAACATACCATCTCTGAATTTAGCGTCAATTTTATCGGTATTTACTTCAACAGGAAGAGTAAAACTGCGTTTGAAAGTACCGTAAACTCTTTCCGTTCTGAAATAATTCCTGTCTTTTTTCTTTTCTTCTTTTTTCTTCTCGCCTTGAATTGTTAAAATATTGTCTTGCAAAGTAATCTTCAGATCGTCTTTTTTAACACCGGGAATTTCGGCATCGATTAAAATTCTGTCGCCTTCTTCGCTAATATCTATTCTTGGTGAGAAGCCTTCATTTAAACTGAATGGAAATGTCGGAAAATCATCAAAAATTCTTAACATTCTGTCACTTAAAGTTTCAAACTCTTTGAAAGGTTCAAATTTTACTAGTGTCATGGCTCATTCCTCCTTTTTTTGTTGATTTTTTTGTATTTTTGCTTAACTAATTACAATAGATATGCCAACTTTTAATAATTGCCGTAAGTTATTGTATAATAATAAGTTATGAATTTCCCGTTATTTTTTAAATAAACTGTCATTTTTACTTAGTCTATGTCATTTTTGCATATTTATATAAATTTTGTCAGATTTACTGTCAAATTAACATACCAAATATATAAAGGAAGTTAAATGTTCAGTTATGAAGATTTTGATATAAAACTCGATACCGATTA
>JALSTI010000022.1 GCA_026983795.1 Melioribacteraceae bacterium | reverse complement strand
CCCTCGTAAGCCAAAATATATTATTTTATAAATAGCAACTGTCAGGTTCTTTACAGAAATTGTATCAGAATAGGGTAAATTTAATTACACAAAAAATTGAAAAACTTGTAAATTGATTAATTATTTAATTATTGGTAATTTTTACAGGAACATAATAGGAATAAAAAATGGCTGAACAATCAAAATTATGGTATTTAGAAAATTTTAACATTTTTAAAGGTTTGGATAAATCGAGTTTGGATAAGTTAAATAAAATTACATCCATGCAAGATTTTCCAAAATCGCAACCTATTTATTTTGCTAACGAACCTTCTAATTCCATTTTCTTCTTAAAAAAAGGCAGGGTAAAACTAACCAGAACTTCTCCCGATGGTAAAGAAATGATAATGGCTTTGGTTAATCCCGGTGAGGTTTTTGGCGAAATGGCTTATATTGACGACGGTGAACGAACAGATTACGCAATTGCTCTTGACGAATGTTTAATATGTGCAATCAGTAAAGACGAGTTTAGGGAGTTTGTCTCGAAACATCCCGAGCTAAATAAAAAAATCACAAAGTTGATTGGATTTAAATTAAAGAAGTTTAGCGAAAGAATTGAAGATTTGGTTTTTAAAGACGCACAGCAAAGGGTAGTAACATTCATTCTTACTTTCGCTAAAAACTATGGAAAGAAAGTAGGAGACGAACTTTACATAAAACCTTTTTTAACTCATCAAGATATTGCAGAGCTTACCGCATGCTCCAGACAGACCGTCAACGCGATTTTAACGGAACTTAGAGAACAAGGTAAAATAAAGTTTGACAGAAGAAAATTGATAATACATAACCCACAAGAATTGGAAAACCTTGTTAAATAAATTGAAATGTCATAAATACGACATTTTCAATTTTATGTTTTCTTTATGTTTCGTTTGAAAATGATACTAACTCTATATATAACCGACGGTTGTCCTACTTGTAAAAAAGTTAAAAATGATTTAACTGTTTTTGTTAGAGGCAAAAAAAATATTCGACTGAAAATTGAAGATATTCAATCCAGTAAACCGAAACATTGTGTAATAGTACCGGCTTTATTTATCAATAACGATTTGTACTCTTACGGGGAAGTTGATATGAACAAACTTAAACAAAAGCTGAAATGGTAAATTAAAGGCTGGTTTTAACCAGCCTATTTATATTGTATCAATGAAGAACCGTTAAAATCAATAACCTACTTTAATAAAATCATTTTACGCGTTTGGTGAAAGCTCCCATATTGTAATTTATAAAAATATATTCCGCTCGGTAAATTTTCCCCGTTAAATTTCACTTCGTAATTCCCAGGTGATTGTTTTTTGTTTACAAGCACGGCAACCTCTCTTCCTAAAACATCATATACTTTTAGTTGTACTATTCGTTGAGACGTTGCTCGTTGAGACGTTGCTCGTTGAGACGTTGCATGCAACGTCTGTACGTTAGCGATTGTATATTGTATTGTGGTAGCAGGGTTAAACGGATTTGGATAATTTTGATTCAAATTAAATTTTAGAGGAGAAATTCCTTCATCTTCAACGCCTACAAATTGATCTTGGATGGCAAGATTATCGATTGCCCAGCCCCAACCGGTTACGAACTGATCGGAAAATAATCGGAATCTTATTAATATCGTATCTCCGGCATTAAATGTATTTAATAAATTAATTGTATGGGATTTAAACATGGACGAATCCACCGTTGAATTATTATTGAATGCGTCCAGCCACTTGCTATCAGCCCTCGAATCGTAACCATCGATTAACGGCAGCCAACCGTTACCGTTCGACCCTTCTACAATAACATAATCCCAGAAATTATTATCTCCGAATACGGATCCAGCGTCGCCCGGTTCTACAATTGCAATATCGTCATATTTTAACGTTGCGTTTGATGAGGCGACAATAATCGGAACTTTTAAGAATAAAATCAGATTTGAAGTATTATTATACGGATGTTGAGTATGTGCGGCTTCGTTGTTAAATCCTTGTAAAGTAATAAAATCGAATCCGTCGCTTTGAAATTCATCGGATAGATTAGAAAAGGATGTAATAAATTTGGATTGAACAGGCAATAGTTGTGTAACGTTAGTACTTGCCAAGCCCGATTTATATGTTCTCCCGTTTCTAAAAGATTCCAATTGTACATTAAGAACGCCGGCTTGAGTAACGGGAATTGAAAAGGATGTATCTTTAACCATTGTATTCCCGAACTTTAAAGCAATCTGATTATTTATCAAAACGTGCGTTGAATCGTATTCAGAACGTAAGGAAGCGTTTATGTTAATTCCGGTAATACCTTGATTAATACTTCCGTTTATTCTGGGAGTTAAAGTAACCACGGGCGGTTTATATCCCGCTAATTCGGGAAGCGTAACGCTCCAAATCCCTCTTCCGTGCGTAGCAACAACAATTTGGTCGTCTACAATTTTCATATTCCAAACGGATACGGAAGGAAAACCGTTATCTGCCAAATGCCAAGATGTTCCGTTGTCTATCGATTCAACTATTCCGATTTCGGTCCCTGCCCAAATTTTATTAGTATCATAAGGCATAACCAGAAGGGAATAAACGGCAACGTCCGGAAATCCATTTGTGCTGGGAGCCCCCGATGCATAACCTGAAATGTCTTCCCAAGAATTCCCAAAATCCGTTGTCCTCAATATTTTAGGTAAGCCAGCAAAAGAAAATAAAGCATAAGCAGTTGCGCTGTTACGGGGATGCGTGGCAAAGCCCGAAATTCTTCCCATATTCGAAAAATTATTTGCCGGATTAAAAGAAAGACCGCCGTCGGTAGAAACTTGTAAACTTCTTGTGGAAGTCATTCCCGCGCCTGCCCAAACAACTTGGGGATCGGCTAAAGAAACCGCCACTTGAGATTGAGAAAAATAACTGCCGTCGTCGAATGAAGCCGGCATCCCGGTTAATGTCCAAGAGGCTCCGAAATTATCGGATCTCCAGACGCCGGAGCGGCTTAACGTAAAAATAAGATCAGGATCGCTTTTTGAATTAGCCAGTTTAGATATAAAAGGGGAGTTTGAACTATTTCCCCAATCATCAAATCCAAAACTAGCCGCTTCCCATGAATTCCCATTATCTTCCGAACGGAAAAAACGGTTAAATTGGGAACCTCCAATTAATTTATTACCGTCGTTGTAATTCCATTCTACATTAAACCCGTCGCCGCCAAGTTGAAAAATATATTGTGTAGCCGCATTAGCATTTGTACCGGGAGGCGATTTCCAAGTACCGTTATCCTGCATCCCTCCAAAATATTCGTTTGCGCCGGGCTTTTTATCGATTCCATAAAATTGCGAAGTATTATAACCGTTTTGATCTGTTTCTTTCCAATTGTTTCCGCTGTCGGTCGAATAAGCCACTCCGCCGTCGTTCCCGTTTATAATCCAGAATTTATTTGTGGCTTGGTCTATGGGAATAATTGTCATATCATGTTTATCCACGTGAATATTTTTTGTACCTGTGGAATATTGGTTGTAACCGTCGGTTATAGCATTTGAAAACTTGGTTATAGAAGTACCGGAAATAATACGAACCCTCCAGATATCAATTCCCCCGACGAAAACAATTTTTTCATCATAAGGGTCTACAGCAATTGTATTGTCGTACCAACCTTGTCCGCCCAACCAATCAATGGTGTTACCCGAATTTTCCGGAACGTTAATCCAAGTCGATCCGGCATCTGAACTCATAAAAAATTTGGAAGTGTTTGTATTGGATGAAGAAGTACTGACTTGGGCGGAAATATAAAGGCGGTTAGTGTCGGTTGGAGCAATATCAATTTCCATACGTCTTACTCCGGATATTCCGCTGCTGGAATTTACCCAATTATTGCCGGAATTAGTTGATTTTATAACTCCTATACCGTTAACGGTTGCGTAAAGCGTGTTAAAATTTAAAGGATTTGCAACAATATCTTGTACTCGATTAGATGAAGAATAAACTTTCGTCCAAGTGTTTCCGCCGTCGGTCGATTTTAATACTCCGCTGTTCGTAACTGCTAATACAACATTTTCGTTATCCGGGTTCACAATAAGTCTGTTTATAAAATGAAAATCTGCGTCGCCTGCCGTACTTGACAACCGGCTCCATGTTTCGCCTTTATCGGTGGACTTAAATATTCCGTCGCCTTCAATGGCATCAACATTAAAAAAGCCCTCTCCGGTTCCTGCATAAATTACATTGTGATTGGAAGCAGCCATTGCAAGTGTAGTAGTTGCCATATTAGGAAAATCAGGCGTTTTGATAGTCCACGTAACTCCGGCGTCAGTGGTTTTCCAAATGCCGCCGCCAACCGAGCCGACAAACCATGTTTTATGAGATAAGTCGTCGGGGTCGTAAATAATTCCTCTGGTTCTGCCGCCTACATTAGCAGGACCCCTTTCAACCCAAGGCAGTGCAGCAAATGGAGTATTAGCGCTTTTGCTTAAAAATTTATTTCTTTCCTTTGCATTCTTTAGTTCCGTTAATTTATAGTCCGGTTTATAATCCGGTTTTAATTTACCCTCTTTGGTCCGGATATTTCTAAAGTATTCGGCGAATTTATCCGGTTCGTCAAATTTTTCTTTTTTACCGGCATTTTCCAATTTGTTTACTTCTAGGATTTTTATTTTTTTATTTTTAAAAGAGGTTGATGAAATCGATTGGTTACGGGGAATAAACACATTCTCGTTTAAGATAAATGAAAATGCAGAAACGAGAATAAAAATGATTAACCTACTGAATGGATTTTTCATTTTAAGTTCCAGTGAAATTTATTAGTATCAGTTTGATTTTTTCTGTGTGATAACGTTGTAGAAATACAAATTAATTGGAGCCGGCTTTTGAAATTTTTGAACAATACCCGGTAATCTTTTAACTACAATTTTATACTTACCCGCCCAATTTACTTCGCCGTTTACCACATTATCTTCAAATGTAATTTTGTTTTCTTTTACGTCGAAAATAAAAAATTTTGTTTGTGAAACCGCTTTTTGGGTTTTGTCAAATCCTGTACACAAAGCATAATTGCCGTCCTGATTAAAAACTATTTTATAATTATTCCCGAAACGGGTTTGAGCGGCTGATTTTAATAAATATGATTTGGGTGGTTTATTAGTTGCATTTGTTGACTTTGAAATTTCTTTATTACAACATGAAATCAAAAATAATGTTATAAGAATTGATATGATAGGAATAGATTTTTTCATAGGCTATTAAAATTAATTTATTAAAGTAAAATGAGTTTATTAAAAAGATAAAACATTCAAAATTAATAAAC
>JALSTI010000021.1 GCA_026983795.1 Melioribacteraceae bacterium | reverse complement strand
AACGCGAGAAAAAAGAAAAGGAAGAAACCGGCGAAAAGAAAGAGAAAAAACACCGTGTAAGAAGAGTAAAATTCGATTCCAAAGGTGAGAAAAAAGTAGTTTCGGAAGAAGTTAAAAAAAATAAACAAGATGTAAAAGAAGAACCCAAAACCGAAGAGAACAAAGAAGAAAAGAAACAAGATATCGCTTCAGAACAAACCGAGGAATCTGTAAAAGCCGAAACTCAAATTAAAACGGAAGAAACACCGGAAGAGGAAACCCCGAATGAAGAAAATGTAACTGAAAATTCTACAACCAACGAAGATAAGGAATAGATAAAATGGCTATAACTGCTCAACAAGTAAAGGAATTAAGAGATAAAACCGGCGCCGGAATGATGGACTGCAAAAAAGCTCTTGTAGAAGCCGATGGCGATTTTGACAAGGCTATTGAAATATTAAGAAAAAAAGGCGCTTCGGTTGCAGCTAAAAGAGCCGAAAGGTCTGCTAACGAAGGACTTGTTAAAACGGTAATTCTTAATGACCATTCTACCGGAGTAATGTTGGAAGTTAATTGCGAAACAGATTTTGTTGCTAAAAGTAATGATTTTATTGAATTTGCTGACTATGTGATGGATGTTATTATAAAAAATCAGCCTAAATCTGTAACTGATTTGCTGGAACTTGAACATGACGGAAAGATTGTTAAAAATTATCTTCTGGATATTACCGGTAAAATTGGAGAGAAAATAGAAATATCGCGGTTTGTAATTGAAAATGCCGATGACGGTTTAGTTGCCGATTATGTACACCACGGCTCAAAATTGGGAGTATTAATCAGAATTGATAATACCGGCGATCAAAAAGAAAACTTTTTAACAACCGCTAAAGAATTGGCTATGCAAGTTGCCGCAATGAAACCTCTTTATGTTTACAGAGAAGATGTGCCGGAAGATGTATTAACAAAAGAAAAAGAAATTTATAAAGAAGTGGCAAAAAAAGAAGGCAAACCCGAACAAATTTTAGATAGAATTGCCGAAGGAAAATTGAAAAAATATTTTCAAGAAAATTGCCTTTTCGAACAAACCTTTATTAAAGATAGTACGAAAACCGTCGGGGATTTAATGAAAGAATTAAATTCCAAATTTTCAACCGACGCGAAAATAAAGTTGTTTCACCGTTTTCATCTTAGTGATGAGCAAAAATAGAAATTTTGAAAAGGTCTTATTTTTTAATAAGACCTTTTTTTTTATTATATTTTAAGTAGACTATTATTATGAAAAAAGAATTAAAATACAAAAGAATATTAGTTAAGCTAAGCGGCGAAGCTTTAGCAGGAGAAAATAAGTTCGGGATTGATCCTGACATTCTGAATTTTTTTGCTTCCGAAATTAAAAAAGTTCACGATTTAGGTGTGCAAATCGGTTTGGTAATTGGCGGTGGAAATATTTACCGTGGATTAAACGCCGATGCTCACGGAATTGACAGAGTAACCGGCGATCAAATGGGTATGCTTGCCACAATGATAAATTCGTTGGCATTACAAACTGCCTGCGAAAATAAAGGCATGTACACAAGATTGATGAGCGCTATTAAAATGGAAGAAATTGCCGAACCTTACATTAGAAGAAGAGCCATAAGGCATCTTGAAAAAGGAAGAATTGTTATTTTCGGAGCCGGTACCGGTCATCCGTATTTTAGCACCGATACAGCTGCCTCTCTTAGAGCCGTTGAAATTGAAGCCGATGTGATAATTAAAGGAACCAAGGTAGACGGAGTTTATGATTCCGATCCGCATAAAAATCCCGAAGCTTCTTTTATTCCTGAAATTACATACTTGGATGTTTTGAAGAAAAATCTTCGCGTAATGGATTTAACAGCTATCAGTTTGTGTCAAGAAAATAAACTTCCCATAGTAGTTCTTAATGTTAAAAAAGAAAATAATTTATTAAAATTAGTTACCGGAAAAAATATAGGAACTTCAGTCAGTAACGAAGTGTTCAATTAAAAATTATTCATAAATTAGGGAGATCTTATGCATCCTATATTGCAAGATGCCAAAACCAGAATGGATAAATCGATTGAAGCATTTCGACACGAAATTGCAAAAATTAGAACCGGTAAAGCTACAACGGCTTTACTCGATGGTATTAAAGTTGATTATTACGGAAACCCTTCTCCTCTAAATCAAGTGGCAAATTTAAGCGTACTCGATTCCCATACCCTTTCAATTACACCTTGGGATAAAAGTATGGTTGGCGAAATTGAAAAAGCAATTTTAAAAGCAGATTTAGGATTAAACCCGGCAAACGACGGAACTAACTTGAAAGTTCCAATTCCCCCTTTAACGGAAGAGCGCAGAAAAGAATTGGTAAAATTAGTAAAAAAATATGGCGAAGACGCAAAAATTGCCATTCGAAATATTAGAAGAGACGCCAACGAGCATTTAAAAAGGGAAGAAAAAGCAAAAAATATGTCTGAAGATGAAAGGCATCATAACGAAGATGAAGTTCAAAAGCTGACCGACGAACATATTAAAAAAATAGATGAACTTATAAAAGCTAAAGAAGTTGAAATTTTATCTGTATAAATAGAAATATTTTACTTTAAAATTTGTATCGGTTCTCTTACTTTGCCTAAATTACTGTAGTTCATTAATTTCATTTTAAGCATTTCGGTTATTTCCGCACCCTTGGTAATTAATACAAATCCGTTTTCGTCAACTATATCTGCTGCAACAACAACGCCGGGTGTTAGATCTTTTACATAAACTGAAAGTAAAGTTAATCCTTCGTAAATTCCCGCAATTGCAACGTCTAAGGCAACCACAACTCTGGGATCGTAGGCAATTCTGTTATTTTTTAATTTCTTAAATGCATCTTCAAAAGTATATCCGGCAGTTACGTAAGTATCAAAATCGTTTAATACTTTTAATATTCTGGAAGTAAGCGGAAGACTTTCGCCTTGTAGTTTATCCGGATTATCCGGATCGGAATAATTATCAAACTGGTGATAAATTGCCGTAGCCACCTTTTCCAAACGCGGAATATTTTCAAGTAATTGTTTACCGACTTTAGGATGAGAGCGGTAAAGATTTTCCATCTCTTCCGATAGTTTTTCTCCTGCGTATTTTTTCTCTAGAATTTCAGGGGGAACAATAACACAACCGATTTGCGAGAGCATAACGGACATTTCCAATTCCCAGTAATCCTCTATATTGAGCAATTTTGCTATCTTAGGTATAAACTTTTGAATTCTGGAAGTTCTGCTGAAAGCAATGGGATTGACAGATGACTGAATATCGGATAGAATTTTGATTGTACCTTTTAGTGTTTTTTCCAACAGCTCGCGCTCAGATGTTATAAGTCCGTATTGCTTTAACGCATCATTTAACGAGGCAGTTAATTTTTCCGTAGTGCAAGGTTTGGAAAGCAACCGGAAAATATTGCCTTGATTTACGGCTTCTATTGCGGTATTAATATCGGCATAACCGGTAAGCATCATTCTAACGGTATCGGGAGCTATTTCTTTTACTTTAGACAAAAATTGGTTGCCGTTCATTTCGGGCATTTTAAAATCTGAAACGACCGCTGCAAAAGGTCCTTTTTGTTCTATAATTTCCAAACCGGCTTTGCCGCCGTTGGCGGTAAAAATGGTAAAACGGTCGCGTAAAATTCTTTTGTATCCGGAAAGAACCATTTCATCATCATCTACAAGTAATACTTTTTTATTCATCATTCATTTCCGTTTTGTTTTTATCTAATTTATTTTGAACAAGATTTCTAATTTCATCGTTCGAAAGTTCTTCCGTATTGGTTGATTCATTAACAATTAAATTTGCAATTTTTATAATTTCAGTTTCTTTTAATTCCCGTGAACCGGTAACTATTTCGTCGTGATGAAATGCAATTGCTTCAACTATCGGATCCGGAATTCCCCAAACACCTAACAAATAAGCGCCTAAGAGAGCGTGATTGGTTTTTAGTATTGAATTTTCCGCTTCGATATACGAAATATTTTCCGATTCCATTTTTTGTTTTACATCATCGTAATAATTGCCGAATTGTTCAATCAAGATTAACTTTCCTATATCATGAAGCAAACCGGCTAAGAACAGATCATCTTTAATTAGCTTTTTACAATCCTTAATTTCGGCTATCCTTTTTGATAAAACCGCAACTTTATTGCTATGGCGCCAAATTTCCTGATAGTGTTTTAAATTAGGGTTATTTTCGTCCAAAAGCTTGAATAAATTTATTGTTAGTATTAAATTTTTGATCAAGTTGATTCCCAAAAAATTTACAGCTTGATTGATATTATTTACTCTTAATGGCAAACCGAAGAAAGCCGAATTGGTTAATTGTAATATTTTTGCGGTTATTAAAGGGTCCTTTGAAATTATTCCGCTTACTTTATTCATAGAAACGTTATTTGAGGCAATTTCGTTCTCAAGTTCTAAATAAATTTCCGGCAAACTCGGTAATTGGTCAATTCCGTTAACAAGTTTTTGTAGATTTTCGTTCTGTAAATATTCACGCAATTTAAATGCGTTTTTTAGAGTGTTAATAATTTCTTCCGGTTCCGCAGGTTTGGCAATTGATTGATGTGCTACGCGCGCCGTATGCAGCGTTGTACTATCCTCGGCATAGCCAGATAAAGTGACTCTTATAATTTCAGGGTATTTTTTTTGAATTTCCCGCAGAAGTTTATCGCCGGACATTTGCGGCATTCGAATATCGGAAACGACTATGTTTACTTTTTTATTACTGAGTAATTCGAGCGCTTCTTCTCCACTTTTTGCGAAATTCAAATCCCATTCTTTTCTATAAGGGTAGAGCATTCGTTTTAATGCGCTTACTACATTTTCTTCATCGTCTACAAACAAAACGCTTTTATTCATTGGCTGCCTCATTTTCATTCCGGTTAATAGGGATTATAATAATAAACTCGGTTCCTTCGCCAATCTTCGATTTTACATCCAAAGTTCCGTGATGTTTATTTACTATAATATCGTAAGCAATTGCCAAACCCTGGCCTGTTCCTTTTCCAACTTCCTTGGTTGTGAAAAACGGATCAAAGATTCTCGAAATAATATTTTCGGGAATGCCTTTGCCGTTATCTAAAATAGAAATTTTTACATTTTCTTTCATCAATTCGGTTTTTATAGTAATTAACCCTTTGGATTGTGTATCTTTAACTTTATCTTCAATAGCATGCGTTGCGTTAACAATCATATTTACAATTACTTGATTCATATCTCCGGGTAAACATTTTACCGGTGGTATATTAGTATCAAAATCCGTTTCCAAATCGGCAACATATTTCCAAGCGTTTCTGGAAATTGTTATTGTATTATTAATTAAGTTATGCAAATCTACGGATACAAATTCGTTCGGTCTTTCATGGGAAAATTCCCTCATTGCTCCAACTATTTTAGCAATACGCTGAACGCCTTCTATTGATTGATTAATTGCGTTAGGAATTTCGTCCAACAAATAATCCAAATCCGCTTGTTCAATTAAATTTTTTAATTTTTCCGTCTCTTGTTTTCCGCGGGAAATATCTTTTGCAAGAGTTAGTATATTTTTTATTTCCGAAAAGACATTTTTCATAAAAGTTAAATTATCGTTCACAAACTGAGAAGGGGTATTAATTTCGTGAGCAATACCTGCGGCTAATGTTCCTATTGCTTCCATTTTTTGTGAGTGTCTCACTTCGGTTTCCAATCTGCGTTTTTCCGTTATATCTCTTAAAATTCCTTGAGTGGCAATTTTGCCTTGGTAATTGATATAACTTACCGAAGCTTCCACTTCTTTCTCTTTTCCGGATTTGGTAAGAAGGGTAAATTCGTAAACTTCGTTTACTTTTTCATTATTCTTTAACCGTTTTTGTCGTTCTAAAACTTTCTTCCGGCTTTTAGGAGCGATGTAATTAAATAGTTTAAAATCTTTTGCGGTCAAATCTTCGTACGAAATTTCAAGAAGTTCTAAAAATTTATTATTAACCAATTCAAAACGGTTATCAACCAATAAATAAACGGCGTCGTTTAATTTGTCCAGTAAAGTTCTGTATTTATTTTCGGATTCTTGTAAAATTTGTAAAACTTGGTTTTGTTCCGTAATATCTTCCGCAATAGCTTCGTAGTAAACAAAATTGCCGTTTAAATCGTTTATTCGCCATGCGCTTTCTTGTATATCCGCAATAGAGCCGTCCTTACGTTTCCATTTATTTTCGTAACCGTAAATTTTGTTTTCAAGTTTAAGAATATTTAACAAATGTTGTCTCGATTCGGGTTCTGCAAAAACGGATTCTTTTCCCAGTCCGATAATTTCATCGTAGGTATCGTATCCAAGGATTTTTACAAGAGCGGGATTTATCATTAAAATCTCACTGTTTTCGTCAAAGCGATAAATTCCGACAGTAGCAAAATTGACCAAATCCCTGAACCTCTTTTCAGAGTCCTTTAAAATAGTTTCATAAGCTTTCCGTCCGGAAATATCTCTTATAACTCCAATCGCGTTCCATTTACCGTTTACTTTAACTTTGGAAAGGGAAAGTTCAATCGGGAATTCTTTTTTATTTTTATTTATTGCAGTAACTTCAACGGTTTTGCCAATTACATTACCGTTTCCGGTAATAAAAAATTTTTTCATTGCTTTTATTGCCGGAGATCGGAAACGTTCCGGTACAATTGTTTTGTGCAAATTTTTTCCAAGAACTTCTTTGGCAGTATAACCGAATATTTTTGAAGCGGAATTATTCCATGTTTGTATGTTGCCTTTCTCATCCATTGTAATAATTGCTTCAACTGCATTTTGAGTAATTGCTTTAAATTTTTCTTCGCTGACTTTTAAATTATGAATAGCTATTTCTTTTTGTGTAATATCGTGTTTTATTGCAATAAAATTTTTAACATTATTATTTTCATCTAAAATTGGGGTAATAGACATTTCCTCGGTATAAATTGTTCCGTCTTTCTTTTTGTTTTTTATTTTCCCTTTCCAAACCTTTCCTGAGTTAATAGTATCCCAAAGATTTTTATAGAACTCATTATCGTGTAAACCCGATTTCAATATTCTTGGAGTTTGACGCAGCACTTCCTGTTTTGAATATCCGGTTAAATTTGTAAAAGAAGGATTAACCCAAAGTATGTAACCGTTTTTATCGGTAATTACAATTCCGTCTGCGGTTGCGTGTAACGCCGCACTTTGTAATTGTAAAACTTCTTCGGTTTCAATTTCGTAACTGATATTTTGAGAAAATGCCGCAAAATTATTTTTGCCGAAAAGTTTAATTTTATAAATTTTAGATTTAACCGGAATGAGTTTTCCGTTTTTAGTTTTGTAAGGCGCATTGCAATCGAAAGATTTTCCGTTAAGAATTGAGTTTAAAGGTTCATTTATATTTTGTCCGTTCTTATATTTCCGTAAATCGAATACTGTCATTTTTTTTATTTCGTCTAATGTATAGCCAAGATCTTTCCGGAGTGCTGTATTTACAAATTTTATTCTTCCTTCAGTATCGAAGATACAAACGTAGGTTTGTATATTTTCTAAAAATTGCTCAATAATTTCACTTTTCTCTTCAGATTCTTTAAGGATTTCCATCATATCGGTTTGATCAAAATAAAGTGCGACTATTGAACCGGAAGGCAGCCGTAATACAAAATTCTCCCTCCATCCGCTGTTCCTATTATCTTTGTAAAACGACATTTGATGATGTTGGGATTCTCCGGTATCGAATACATAACGGAATAAGTTCAACAATCCGAATTCTTCTACTCCGGGAAAAACTTCTGTAATTTTCTTGCCTATTACGTTTTCTTTTGAAATTTTTTCCGCTTGTTCCGCTGCTTTATTAAAGTAAGTAAAAATAAAATCTTCTCCGCCGTTGTAAGGAGAATATGCGGCAATACATACATTGGAACTATTAAAGGAATTAAGTATTTTAAGCTCTTGTTCGTTTGGTTTAACAAGATCTTCAATCAACTTGTAATTTTTATTTACACTTGGATTAGTTAGGTTCTTTTGTCCGGTAATCATTCTTCATCTTTTTTTCCTTATTATCGGAAGTAAAGAGAGGAAACTTTAAAGTAAATTTAGTGCCAATATTCTTTTTGCCGCTTACCGAAATTTCCGCATTGTTTAATTCGCAATATTTTTTTACAAGAGTAAGACCCAAGCCGTTACCTTCAAATTTACGGGTATAACCTTGTTGCTCTTGCGAAAAAGGGGAAAACAGATTAGGCAGGAAATTTTCGGAAATTCCGATTCCGGTATCTTCAATTTCAATTATAATAGAATCATTAGAAGGATTGAACAGGGAAATTCTTATTTTACCTTTCTCGGTAAACTTAATTGCGTTATCAATTAAATTACTAAAAATTTGTTCGATGGAATATTTATCTGCTTTTATAACGGAGTTATTAGCTTCATTAACTAATTTGAACTCTAAATATTTATTTTCAGCTTTAAACTTATTTTCCAGATACAACGGTTTCAAAACTTCTTCATAAACGTCAACTTTTCTTTTAATTACATTAAAGTTGCCGGTTTGAAGTTCTGAAATATTAATAAGCAAACCTATTGTTCTAATTAACCGGTCGCTGGAATTTTCAATAATCTGAAAACTGGTTTTTAGTTCTTCGCTAAGACTATCTTTCACCTCTTCTTTAATCAGGTTGGTAAAATTTAGAATATTGTTAAGCGGAGTTCTTATTTCGTGAGAAATTTGGGCAAGGAATTCGGATTTCAATTTATCGGATTTCTCGGCTTCTTGTTTGGCTTTGATTAATTGCGTCTCGTAATCTTTTCTTTGAATAGCTTCGCCAATTATGTTAGCCGCATTTTTCAACGCTTCGGTTTCGGTTTCTGAATAAATTTTTTCGGAGTTGCAATTTTGCAGTTCAATTCCGCCCCATAAATTCCCGTTAACAAAAATGGGTATTATAAACAGACTTTTTATCTTTAGCGAATTAAGATATTTTTCCCCTTGGCTTTTAGAATTGCTAACGGATATGTTTACCGGCTCGTTTTTTTCGAGTAAAGGCAGCCAATTATTTAGTATTGATTCGTTTAATTCCGTATTATTAATTTCAGATAAACTGCAACCGGAAAATTTATTTACCCACTTGGTTTTCCGTAGAAATTTTATTTTACCGGATTCTTGTTTGTTTCGTTCAAATATAAAAACACCGCTGGCGTTAAAGGCTTTCCCAATTTTAGAAATTACTCTTTTAATTTGTTTTTGCCAGTCGTGACTTTTTAAAAATTCTTCCGATTCAAATCGTAATGCGGAAAGAATTTTAGTATGTTTTTTAAGTTCGCCTTCCACTTGCACTCTTTCGGTAATATCTTCCAGAGTTCCTTCGTAAAAATTGAGGTTACCGTCAAAATTCCAAAAAGCTTTTGCGCTTTCGCGGATATAAATTATTTCACCATCAGGTTTTTTCCATTTAGATTCGAATCCGAAGACAGTGCCTTCGGATTTTAATATTCTCATAAATTTTCTTCTTGCATTAAAATCGGTATAAGCTTCCGAATCAATTTTGGTGTTATTAAATTCTTCAATTGAGTTAAACCCAAGTATTTTGAGCAATTGAGGGTTAGCCATAAGCAGCTTACCGTTTTTATCGGCTCTGTAAATTCCGAGAGTAGAATTTTCGAAAAGACTTCTGAATTTCCTTTCGCTTTCAAATAGTTGGTTTTCCGCTTCCTTGCGTTTTGTAATATCGGAAGCGGCATAGACCAACGCTATAATATGCCCGAGATTGTCCTGCACAGGAGAACAGAACAGAATAGCGGGAAATTCAGAGCGGTCTTTTCGAATTATAGGAGTTTCTCCCCTCCAAACTTTTTTAAGATTATGGGATTGGATTTCATTAAGAATTTTTTCCGGAGTTTTATCTGTAAAGAGAACATCTATTTTTTTACCGAGAAGGTCGGCTTCGTGATAACCTGTTTTTTGAACAACAGCGTTATTGGTAAAAATTATATTATTTGAAGTATCGGTAATTACAACAATTTCGGAAATACTTTTTAATGCGTGTATAAGTAAGTTTGTTTCTTCTTCCGACTTCTTTTTATCAGTTATATCTTGTTTAATAGCTATAAAGTTGGTTATTCTATTATTATATTCAATCGGGGTTATAGTAGTTTCTTCGTAATAGATCGTTCCGTCTTTCCTTTTATTAATTATTTCCCCTTTCCATGTTTTTCCCGAAAGGATTGTATCCCATAAGTTTTTGTAGAATTCATTTGAGTGAAAGCCGGATTTCAAAATTCTCAAGTTCTCTCCCAGCAGTTCGTTATCCGAATATCCGGTAACTTTATTAAAAGCGGAATTCACCCATATTATAGAGCCGTCGGCATCCGTAATAACAATAGAATTTGCAGCATGTTCAAGAGCGGTTATCAAAAGTCTTATTTGTTCGTTTGCTTTTGAAATTTCGGAAATATCTTTTGTAACGCCAAGGAAACCGATCGGTTCGTCAAGTTCATTTTTTAACAGGGTGGCGCTGATTTCGGCAATAAACTCGCTTCCGTCTTTTCTTAAGCAGCGGTACTTCAATTTTTCTACGAAACCGTTTTTCAACGCTAATTTCATATTCTTTCTGGCTCTTTGTCTGTCCTCGTTGGATATGAAATCGATTGCGTTTCTACCGATTATTTCTTCCCTTGAAGAAAATCCGTGTAATTTATAAGTCAATTCGTTACAAACTAATATATTTCCGTCAAGATCGGTTATAGTAATTCCTTCCGATACCGAATTAAAAACGGAATCGGTCTTGTGATTATTGTTGTCTATTAATTTATATTCATCAATTAATTTATAATGCAAACCGGTTGATTCTTTCATCCTATTCTTTTGAAATAAGTTCTTTTTCGATAATTTCCCTAAGTTTTTCGAATTCCGAAATTTTACCGAGGAAGTAATTTGCGCCGGCTTCCAAAGCAGCTTCTTTATATTGACTATAAGGATAATTAGTCAAAACAACAATAACGGCATTGCTGCCGCTTTCGCGCAAGTATCTAACGAAATCAATTCCGCTGCCGCCGGGCATCCGTATATCCGTAATAATAAATTCCGGATTTAATTCTTGAATTAATTTTTTAGCTTCAATTACATTTTCCGCTTCAATAAATGCTTCTGTATTGGGGATATTTGTTAACAACTCAATTAATCTGTCGCGCAATAATTCAGAGTCGTCAACTATTAATATTTTCATAGTTTTCCCCTTTGTGAAATTAGTTTGTTATATACAATATAGTATTAATTTAAAATTTAACTATAGGGATATAACCTGTTAAAAATTCCGGTTTTGCTCTTTTTTTTGTAGGAATCATCTTACAAGATGTTAAGAAGCGAAGCAGTCAGTCTTTTAAACCCCGGTGGTAATGTTGGAATTACGATGCGGATAGTACAAAAAGAATTAGTAAAATATTGTTTTATAATTAAATTGTTCGATAACAAAATATTTTATTTAAAAGGAGTATCAGTCCAATAATTTATATTCCAAAACGTATTTTATCATTTCGGCGTTATTTTCCATATTCATTTTTTCAAGTATTCTTGCGCGGTATGTACTTACGGTTTTAACGCTTAAATACAATTCACTTGCAATATCTTTTAACGCTTTACCCTGTGCAATTTTTAATAATACTTGAAATTCCCTATCCGATAAAGATTCGTGCGGCAATTCATTTTTATCGAATTGGAGTTGTTCGGCTAATTTTTCAGCGAGGTGATTAGTTATATATTTTCTGCCGCCGGCTGCTTTTAAAATTGCTTGGGTTAATTCTTCGGGCGCAGCATGTTTAGGAATAAAGCCCGCCGCCCCGGCTTTTAATACCCGTATTGCATATTGATCTTCCGAATGAACGCTCAGAATTAAAACCGGAAGATCGGGTTTTATATCTTTTACTTCTTTTAAAACATCCAAACCGCTTTTGCCTGGCATGGAAATATCCAGAAGAAGCAGGTCGTAATTGTTTTTGTTTACTTTTTCCAACACTTCAAATCCGTTAGACGCTTCGTCAATTTTATTAACTTCCGGCATTTCGGAAATGATTTGCTTTAATCCTTCCCTCACAATTGTGTGATCATCCGCTATTAACAAATTCATATTATTCTAATCGTTTAATGGTAAAATAATTTTTATTTGCGTTCCTTTGCCATGTATTCCTTTTATTTCCATTGCTCCGCCCAGTCCTCTGGTTCTTTCTTTAATACCTAAAAGTCCAAGGGACTTAGGATTGTCTATTTTGTTTTCGTCAATTCCAATACCATTATCCGTAACGTCAAGCAAAATTTCTTTATCCGATTTGAAGATTTTTATATTCACATTATCAGCATTTGCGTGTCTGGAAATGTTAGTTAAAATTTCCTGATAAATTCTAAAAAGCGCAACTGAAATATTTTCTTTTATTTCAAAATTAACCGGTTTTAGTTTTACTTTACAATTAATTCCCGTTCTTCTTTCAAATTCTTTAGTTGCCCATTCAATAGCCGCAACAAGTCCCAAATCGTCAAGTATTCCCGGACGTAATTGCGAGGATATTTTTTGAACGGTTTTAATAGTGGAGTCTATTAATTTTATCATATTTTGAATTTTTGTTCTTGAAGATTTTTTGCCGGGATCAAAATTTTTATTTAACCAAGACAAATCGATTTTTAATGCAGTTAAAGTTTGGCCCAAATCGTCATGAATTTCTCTTGCAATGTAAGTTCTTTCTTCTTCTCTAACTTTTTCCAAATATTCCGTTAATGCCCTTAATTGTTTTTGACTTTCTTCAAGTTTATTATAAGCTTCTTTAAGTTCTGTAATATCGCGGTTTACTCCAAATGTACCGACCATTTTCCCGTCTTCGTAAACGGCATTAATTGATGTTAATGCAATAAGCTTTTCTCCTTTGCGGTTTTGTTGTATTATTTCGCCGACCCATTCGCCTTTATCGGAAAGTTCTTTACTAATTATTTCGAACGTTGTTCCAATAGGACGGGATTTCAAAATGTCTCTAATTCCCTTACCCAAAACTTCATTTTCTTGCCAGCCGTATAATCTTTCGGCGCCTTTGTTCCAATATGTAATAATATTGTTAAGTTCATTATCTATAATTTGATCGTTACTTGCAATAATTGCGTCTTGAGCTGAATCCAATAATTTTGCTTGATATTTTAATTTTTCCGCCGCTTCCACTTTATCGGTAACGTCTATTGCTATTACGGAAGCGCCGCTTACAGTCTTGTCTTTTATAATCGGGTTTATATAAACATCAAAGTAATGAGTTTTATTATCTATTGTTTCGTTAAATTGAAAGTTAATTTTTTTTCCCGAAAAAACCTGCTGGTATTTAGTTTCCCATATATCTCTCAGCTCCTTTTTCAAAACATCTAATGAGTTCATACCTTTTGTAATTTCAATTCCATAAACATGTTTGAAGTATTTTTTAAATAAATTATTTATTGTTAAAAAGTTATAGTTTTTATCTATGCTCCAAATGGATTCCTGTCTTCCCTCAATTAATGAACGCAAATTTGCTTCGGAATTTTTAATTGCTTCTTCCGATTTCTTTTGTTCGGTAATATCGCTAACGGTAACAAAAACTTTTCCCCATGTATCTTCGTATCCGGGAGCTATGGCAACGGTTACAAATATATTTCGGAGTTCATTCATAAAGTTTTTTTGTTTACTTTCGGAAGCGAACTTTGTTTTTCCGTTAGCTAAAGCAACAATCTCTTTTTTGAAGGTCTCTACAGATTCGGGTATAAATATCCGGCTTAAACCTTCAAGTATAATTTCTTTACTTTCTGCTTTTAGCATTTTTATTGTTTCGGTATTAATATCAACAATTTTTATTGAACCTATTAAGTTTAACAGCTGGTCGTTATTATCTGTAAAATATTTGTCAAGATCTGTAACGCCGTTCTCTTTTAAATTATCGATGAATTTTTTACCTTCGGAAAAATCTTCTTCCCAAATTGAAATAGGAGAATGTTCAAATAAAACCCTGTATCTTGCTTCTTCAATTTTTAAGTGAGTTTCAATTTGTTTTCTGGTAGTAATATCCAAAACCGAAAAGATTGAACCTTTTGAAAGGTCATTTTTATCCAAAGGACAAAGACTGATAATAACGTCTAAAATAATACCGGATTTATGTTTAATTTTTGCCTCGCCGGATGCAACTCCTTCCTTAAGCGCTTTTTCGTACAGCTTACCTATCTTTTCATATTCCTTTTCGGATTCGTAAAAATCCCTTGAAGATTTTCCTATAATTTCTTCTTTTGTATAACCGATCATATTACAGAGAAAATTGTTTACGTAGCCCAAGATTCTATTTTTTATAACTCCAATTCCAACCGGTGCCGCTTTCATTATTCCGGAAATCCGGCTTTCGCTTTCAATTAAGGCTTGTTCAGTTTTCTTTAATTCTGTTATGTCTTGAACCGTTCCTATCATTCTAACGGGTTCATTTTCCGAATTAAAATAGACTTTTCCAATTTCTTGAACGAATTTAATCTTTCCGTTTTTAAGTTGAATACGATGTACGATATTGTAAGGTTTGTTTTTATTAATTGCGGCATCAACAGCTTCTTTAACTTTATTCCTATCCTCGGGGTGAATAAATTCGAAGAAAGCATCGTAAGTAACAATAAATTCTTGGGGTAACAAACCGAAAATATTATAAACCTCATCCGACCAGAAAAGTTCGTTTGTTCCGATATTCCAATCCCAATTGCCGAGATGGGCAATATGTTGAGCTTCTTGCAGACGTTCTTGACTTTTCTGTAATGCATCTGTCAACATTTTTTGTTCGCTAATATCATATATATAACCTTGAACAGCGCTCTCTCCCTCATAATCCAGTTGTTGTCCTACAACAAGAACATCGATAATATCTCCGTTCTTTTTGATAAATTTTTCTTCAGCTAAATTAACTCTCTTGTTTTTTTGAGTTTGAAGAAACATCAATCTTTCTTTAGCAAATTCACGATAATCGGGATGTATGAATTCCAAAATTGATTTTCCTATTAACTCGCCGGAATTTGAAAAACCCAAAGTTCTTGAAAGTGCGGAATTAGCGAAAATAATTTTTCCTTTTTGAATAATAGTAATTCCAACCGGAGAAATTTCAATTAACTTTTTATATTTTTCTTCGCTTTTCTTAAGCATTTCCTGCATTTTGATATTGTCGGTAATATCTTCGGAAACACATAACAGACCGTCTTCCAAGTTTGGTAATTGTATTTTAGTCTCGCTCAACCGGATATAAATTTCGCTGCCGTCTTTCTTAATACTTTTAAGCGTATGTTTTAGAGTTTCACCTTTTAATACTTTGTTTATGTTGTAAGTTATTTTTCCTTTATTTTCCGGATGAGTGAAAATACTTACGTTTTTACCAAGTAATTCGTCTTTTTGGTAACCGAATGTTGAACATGTAGCCGGATTGGCATCGATAATATTTCCGTTTTTATCTTCCAACATAATTCCGGAAGGCGCAAAGTCGAAAAGCGTTCTGTAGCGTAATTCTTTTTTTTCCAATTCTTCTTTAGCGTTAACCCATTCCGTTACGTCGCGTGCAACTCCTACCATTCCTGTTAATTTGCCCGCTTTATTAAGCAAAGGTGTTATTCTGTCTTCAACCCATCTATATTCTCCGGTAATTTTATTTTTAATTCTATAGTCGCGTATACCCGACTTACCGCTATTAAGTATTTTTAATGTTGAGTTTTTAACGGACTCAACATCCTCCGGATGAATGCTGTTAATCCACAAAGAAGGATTGTTATAAAGCTTATTTTGTTCAATACCCAGAATTATTTCTGTTTTGGGACTTACAAAAACAATATTTCCTTCAAATAGGTTATTATTTTCAAATTTTACCTGGTAAACAATTTCTTCAATATTATTAAGAATAATTCTGTAGCGTTCTTCATCGGTTCTTAACTTTTCTGCAGTTTTTTTGTATTCTGTTATATCATTTAAAAAAGCAGCGAGTAAAGTTTTATTATCCAGGTTCATTATTGAAATACTCACGTCAAAGTCAATAATATTTCCTTCTTTAGCTTTATGCTGTGTTTCAAAGCGGTCTTTGCTTTTAGCAATTATTTCATCAATTTTATTGTCAATTTTGTCAGCCGGAATTTTGGCTTCGAGCTGTTTAATATTCATTTTTAGCAATTCTTCTTTTGAATAACCGGTCATTTCACAATATGCCGGATTTACATCTAATATTTGACCGTAAGTATCGGCTAAAATAAATCCGTTTAATGTTGTATTCAGAATTAACCTGTTACGCTGGATTTCGTTCTGAAGTTTTTCCCTGGTGATAATTTGCTGTTCAATTTTTTCTTTTAAAGCTTGATTAGCATTATTGAGCAATTGAATATCTCTTAGTTTTCGTTTGTCGTTTAAGATTAAAACAAACGCTAAAGTGAAAAGCAAGACAGACGTAAAAACAATCGATAATATTTTATATTTATGAAAGTTTGTTCTGTTTAAGTCAAAATGTTGATTTATTTTTGTTTTAACATCATATATCTTATCGATTACAACGTCAAAATTTTTATGAAAATCGTAAAGTTGTTTTCCGTTGAGGAATTCAAAATTATTAGCAATTACGGTTTCGTCAAGATTTTTAACTTGATTGATATATTTTTTTATAAACTCCAAGTTTGCTCTTATTTTTTTGTTTTGCAGAGGTTTAAGGTGCTTGCCATCAATAACTCTACCATTTTGTAAAATGTCAACTCTATTTAATGCATCCTTTATATTTTTTTTGAATTTTGTTGCATAACTTTTTTCTTTATGATCTTTAATTTCCTGCAGATTAAGATGTGCGGCAAAAAGGTCGTTCATTAACTGTGAAGCGGTTATTACAACTTGTCCTTGGTTAAATGTAACATCATCGGCAGTATTGTAACCTTTGATAAGAAAAGCCAGAAGCAAAATGCCGGTAATAATAAGAGCAATATATCTTAAAAAAAACTTAAGAAAATTTTTGATCTTCAGTTTCATATTAAATCTCTAATGAGTTTCTAAAATATATTTCCGGAAGAAAAGTAATAAATTTATTATAAAATGACTCAGATCAGTATTGGCGAGAGGCGTAAATTTCATTTATTGAAATTTAAATATAAAGAAAACGAAATTCAACAAAATAGTTTAGTATTATAAAATTATTTTTCTGGGCTGTGTTTTGATTTTAAATATTCGCCCATTTGCAAAAGTAGATCCCACGAATAAATCCCAAAATCGTATCCGTCTTTCCATTTTATATTAATAGCATAATTCCCAACTACTTCGATGTTTGCAATTTCATACATTCCCGGTTTTTCAGGACCTCTATCGGGAGCGGGATAATGTTTCCAAAGAATAGTTTCGCCCTTGTTATTAGCGTCGGGCGATTCGTCTCGTAAAAATTTTAACGGGTAATCGTATTTTCTTCCGTCGTCCCATTCAATAGTTAATGTATTTTTGTCTTTCATTTCAATTTTTGTCGGCGTTGCCATAACTTGCCTTTCCAATTTTAATCTTTAGTTATGTGAATATTTAAAATTTTCAATGTGCAGGTTGCTAAAAAACAATAGAATAAAGCCGCACAAAATAATACTAAATTGTACAAATAAAATCTAAACAAAATTACTCATTTTTTAGTTACCGGTTTAAATCTTTCTGTTTACAATTAATCTTAATTGTTCCCCAAAATAATCGGCAACCCGTCTTTGCCCGAGCCGATAACAATTACCTTAGTATTTTGAGAATTAGCAAGTTTCTCGGTTGCTTCAATTCCTTTCCACCTAAGTAAATTTTGGTTAATTCCTTCCGAAACTATTGCTTGGAAATCCCTAATTCCTTTAGCTTCAATTCGTTTTCTTTCGGCTTCTTGTTTTTCCTTGTTTAAAACGAATGCCATTCTTTGACTTTCCTGTTCGGCTTGCAGTTTCTCTTCGATCGATTTTGTTAAACGGGGCGGTAAAACAATTTGCCGCAACGGACTTGCTTCAATAGTAATTCCACGTGGACTAACAATAGCTTCGAGCTCTTTTTGGATTTCTCCGGCAAGTTTTTCCCTTGATGCCGTATACAAAGCTTTTGCTTGATATCTTGCGGTAACACCGCGTACAACCGATCTGAATTGAGGAATTAGAATAATATGAGTATAGTTAGGTCCAACGGTTTTATAAACTTCGTTTGCTTTATCGGGGTTTAATTTATATAACAAACTGATTTCGAGTTGAACACTCAATCCTTCCTCCGAAGGTACATTCATCACTTCTTTCATTTCTTGGGTTTTGATGCTGAACTTAACAACTTTTGCCATCGGATTTACGAGGTTAACTCCGGCTTTTAAAGTATTGTCGCTTACATTCCCTAGAAAATCAACAACTCCAACTGTACCGGCGGGTATTACCGTAAATACCTGTAATACGGCAATAATAATTGCCGCTAAAGAAACTAAACCTGCAAATACCATCTCTTGTTTACGGTGTGTCTTCTTTAAATTAAAATAAGCCGCTATGGCAACAATTGCCACAATTATAGCAAAAATAAACGTCATAATTATTTCCTCTCTATTGTTTTTTTAATAGTTCCTGTATTATACACATTAATTATCTATTTATTCAAATTTCATTAATTTATTTTAATATTTTTTTGATCAATTTAGGTTTGTTAACTTTTGAGTTTGAGAATGAAAGCGCATTAAGGATTAAACTTTTTGCCGTATCGATTTTATCTTTATTATCGGAATAAAGCTCGGCAATAACGGTCCCCTTTTTCAATTTATCTCCAATCTTCGGATAAAAAATAATTCCCGCTTTAGGGTCTATTATATCTTTTTTTGTTTTTCTTCCGGCGCCCAATTCCAATGCAGCCATTCCAATCGAAAAAGTATTGATCTTTTTTAAATATGCTGTTTTACCGGCTTTTACAGTCCCGGAGAATTTAGCTTTAGGATATTTGTCGGGATTTTTAATAAAAAAATCGTTTCCCTTTTGCTGTTTAACGATTTGCAAAAATTTATCGAACGCCGCTCCGGACTTAATAGTATTTTCGGCCAATTCTATACCTTCTTTTAACGATTTGACTTTTTTTGCCAGCAATAACATTCCTCCGGCAAGGTTTAAAGAAACTTCAGAAAGTCCGTAAACGTATTGGCCTTGCAGAACTTTAATGCTTTCATAAACTTCCAGCCAGTTGCCGATATAATTACCCAGAGGTTGGTTCATATCGGTAATAAAAGCCATTACTTCCTTTTTGAAATTTTTAGCAGTATTAATCAGGGAATTTGCCAAGGATTCGGCGCCGGACAATTTTTGCATAAAAGCACCGCTGCCTGTTTTAACATCTAAAACCAAACCGTCAATTCCTTCGGCAAGTTTTTTACTCATTATACTTGCGGTAATAAACGGAATGGATTCCACAGTTGCGGTAACATCCCGCAAAGCGTAAATCAATTTATCGGCCGGAGCAATATCTTTAGTTTGCCCAATTAAAACCGCGCCATGTTTTTTTAATGCGTTTAAATATTGTGTTAAATTTAAATTTGTTTTAAAACCGGGAATTGACTCAAGTTTATCGAGCGTTCCGCCGGTGTGTCCTAAACCTCTACCGGAAATCATGGGAACGTTAACGCCGGCAGCAGCAACAATTGGGGCAATTATTAACGAGGTTTTATCGCCCACGCCTCCGGTAGAATGCTTATCAGCTTTATAACCCGGAATATTTGACAAATCTAAAACTTTTCCGCTATGCAGCATAGATTTGGTTAAAGCTGAAGTTTCCCTTTTGTTCATTCCGTTAATAAATGCAGCCATCAAAAAAGCGGAAAATTGATAATCCGGGATTTTCCGGTTTGTATAATTCGTTACTAAAAATTCAATTTCTCCGGGAGCGAGTGATTTCTTATCCCTTTTTTTTGTTATAAGTTCAATAGTATTCATTTGTTAAATCCGGATTTATATTTGTAAAATAGAAATACGTCCCTTTTGAAATTTATCAAAAGAATATGCTTTTTGGTTACTTCATTTTCTTTGGTTAAATTTAAAAATAAATTTAGCGATTACTAATTGTAAAATAAATAATAATAGTAAAGAAGAGGTAAAAATGTTTGATCCAGATTATAAGTTTACTTGCGTTGATCGTTTTCTTAAATACGTGAAATACGATACTCAGTCCGATGAGGAATCGGAATCTTTTCCAAGCGATCCCAAACAATTGGAGTTATCGAAAGATTTAGTTAAAGAGTTACAAGAAATAGGTCTTAAAGATGCTCATATGGATGAATGGGGATATGTAATGGCAACCTTGCCGTCTAATACCGATAAAGATGTTCCTGTTATCGGATTTATTTCGCACGTTGATACTGCTCCTGCAGTAACCGGAAAAAACGTGAACCCGCAGATTGTTAAAAATTATCAAGGCGGAGATATAACGTTAAAAAACGGAAAGGTAATTGCTGCCGATAATAATCCGGAATTAAAAGACATGATAGGTTTTGATATAATAACAACTGACGGAACTACATTATTAGGTGCTGACGATAAAGCCGGAATTGCCGAAATAATGGACGCTGTAAATTATTTAATTCAACATCCCGAGGTTAAACACGGAACTGTGAAAATATGTTTTACGCCCGATGAAGAAGTGGGAAGGGGAACGGAACATTTCGACGTTGAAAAATTCGGTGCAAAATATGCTTATACAATAGACGGCGGAACAAGAGGCGAAGTGGAAACTGAAACTTTTAGTGCCGATGCCGTTAACATTAATTTTATCGGTAAAAATGTTCATCCCGGTTATGCCAAAGGTAAAATGATTAACTCCATGAAAATGGCTGCCAAGTTTATTGAATCATTACCTAAGGACAGACTTTCTCCCGAAACCACGGAAGGAAGGGAAGGTTATGTGCATCCGATTGCAATAAACGGGAATGAAGAAAAAACAACTGTTAAATTTATTATAAGAGATTTTATTGACGAAAAATTAAAAGAATATGAAGACTTCTTAAAAGATTTGGTAGATAAAACGGTGGAAGCTTACCCGGGCTCTCACTCCCAGTTTGAAGTAATTGAACAATACAGAAATATGAAGAATATTTTAGATCAGCATCCCGAAATTGAACAAAATGCATTGGAAGCATTGAAAAGATTAGGAATTAAACCGATACAATCGGCTATTAGAGGCGGAACGGACGGCTCAAGGTTAAGTTATATGGGACTTCCGACTCCAAACTTGTTTGCCGGCGGACATAATTTTCACGCCGTAACAGAGTATGTGGCTATTCAAGATATGGAAGCTGCAACAAAAATGATTGTTGAACTTATTCAAGTTTGGGAAGAAAAAGCTTAAGCATTATAAAATATAAAACTTCAATCCCGCTTTTATAGCGGGATTTTTTTTGCCTGTTTTTAATTGCAGAAATTATTCAAAAAGCGCTACTTAAAAAATTATTAATAATGAAATAATTTTGTAAAAAATTACTAATTTAGATATAGTAAGAAAATAACCGAGGGTATAAAATGGAAAACCTGGCAAAATTAACTCTGGATGAGGTTATCCGCAATAGCAGTGAGCGTTTCGGAGATCATATTGCGCTTTCTAAAATAGACGGCGGATCTATTACTTACAAAGAATTAGGCGAAAAAGTAAAATCCATTTCAGCGTTCCTAATGGAAAGAGGAATTTCAAAAGGCGATAAGGTTGCCTTACTTGCAGAAAATCAACCGAATTGGGGTGTTGCATATTATTCTATTGTTTCTATAGGAGCTGTTGTTGTTCCGATTATGACGGAATTTTCCTCATCGGAAGTTAGACATATTATAAGGCATTCCGGCAGCAAAGCGGTTTTTATTTCCGCAAAACTGTTTAATAAAATTGAAGAATGTGATTTTGAACAGGTGCATACGGTTATTTTAATTGATGATTTTAGTATAATTCCCCCTAAAACTACAAGTACGTTTTTGAAAGAAGTAATAAAATCCGGCAGAAGGGAATTTGAACGTATTTTAGCGGCGGCGTATAAAATAATTAGTAAAGCACAAAATGAAGTATACGAAGATGATTTGGCGTCGATTGTTTATACCTCGGGAACAACCGGGCATTCAAAAGGCGTTATGCTCACTCATAAAAATATAGTTTACGATGCTATTGCTACTTTGAAAATGGTTACAATTACGGATACCGACAGGCTTTTATCAATTCTTCCTTTAGCGCATACATTTGAGTGTACTTTAGGTTTAACAACTCCTTTAATATGCGGAGCGGCAATTTATTATTTAGATAAACCGCCTACGGCAACGGCACTTTTACCGGCAATGGCAACAGTTAAACCTACTATTATTCTTTCTGTTCCTTTAATAATCGAAAAAATTTATAAATTGAAAGTTCTGCCTGAATTAACAAAAAAAGCTGTTGTAAAAAACTTATATAAAATCAGACCCATTCGTAAAAAATTGCATAGAATTGCCGGGAAGAAAATTTTGCGGACTTTCGGAGGTGAGCTAAAACTTTTTCCCATTGGAGGAGCGGCTTTAGCTTATGATGTTGAAAAGTTTTTGCGGGAAGCTAAGTTCCCTTATGCAATTGGGTACGGGCTTACCGAAACAGCTCCGGTTGTAACCGGCGACGATAATATTAACACAAAATTCAGAGCTGTTGGCAGAGCTTTGGAAGGTATGCAAATTAAAATTGATAATCCCGATCCGGAAACCGGCGAAGGCGAAGTTTTGATTAAAGGTCCTAACGTTATGAAAGGATATTATAAAGATCCGGAAACTACTAAAGAAGTTTTTACTGAAGACGGCTGGTTTAAATCCGGCGACTTGGGAATAATAGACGAAGAAGGTTATTTGTTTTTAAAAGGCCGCTCAAAAAATGTAATTATAGGACCAAGCGGTAAAAATATTTATCCCGAACAAATTGAAGGCGTAATTAACGATTTACCTTATGTAGTTGAATCCTTGGTATTAAAAAAAGAAAATAAATTAATTGCCAAAGTACATTTGGATTATGAAATGTTGGACGCTGATTTTAATTTACACGGCTTGCCGGAACCTGAAGTAAGGAAAAAGATAAAAAATATATTAGAAAATATTCAAAAAAAGACTAACGAAAAAGTATCGAGTTTTTCCAGAATAAACGAAATAGTTGAGCAACCGGAACCGTTTGAAAAAACGCCGACGAAGAAAATTAAAAGGTATATTTATTTGTAAACGTTTGTTGTTTTTACGCCAGTCAATTTTTATTGCTTTCTTTTTCAAGGGCGTCAAAATATTGGCGAATCAGATTTTCGTAATCTTTGGAATAACCTTCGTCTATTGCTTTTAGCAGTTCCTGCTTAATTAAATTCTTGCTTTCCATATTTTTAAGCATTAATTCCGGTGGGGATTTCAGATTAAACTGTTTGCCGCTTTCCGAAAGCCTCCTCTTTTCAAAATCCCTATCATTAATCGATTTTTGAACGTCTAACATTTTTGAAAGAATATGTTCCTGTTTATGAACAAGTTCGTCGTCAATTTTTTTTGTTTTCATATTTGTAACAACTTCTTTCATTTCTTGCAACAGTTTATCTAAATTTGTTGCCAGCATTTTCGATTCGCCCGATTCTTTGGCTTCTTTATTTAATTCGGATAATGATTTTTGAATTGCGGCTTGTTCTTGTGCCAACCGTTGTAATTGTGCTTGTTGCTGCATCGTAAGCATTCCTTGGTTAAGCATTTTTGTCATTTGATTTATTTGCATTTGTTGCTGGGAAAGTTGCTGCATTTGTTGTAAAAGTGACATCATTCCGCCGCCGCTTCCGCCGTTCATCATATTTTGAATTGCGCTGTTCATTAATGTAGCGGCTTGATTCAAAGATTGCATCGAGTTGTTTTGATGAATACCGGCAATTGTGCTGTTTCTGTTTTGCAAAGAACCTACAGATTTATTCATTTCGGCTCTGGCTTTTCCCAAAGCCCTTCCCATTTCGGGAGTTATGGCGAACGTTTTTTGCGAAAGCTCAACCATTTGTTTTAAAATTTTATCGAGGTTA
>JALSTI010000020.1 GCA_026983795.1 Melioribacteraceae bacterium | reverse complement strand
AAGAAAAGAAAACCGAAGTAAAAAAGCCTGAGCCCATAAAAATCAAAGAGGAAAAATTACCGTTTCCGTTTGCCAAAAGTTTAACATTTCTAAAATATGCAACAAATACTGCAGAGAACCGTGGAAACTATCCGGTAGAAATTTATTCAAAAAATAATCTTGCAAAACCAATTGTTGTAGTACCTCCGCAAAGCAGTAAGGATTTTGAACTTAAGGATGAAGATGAAGTTATATTAAAATACGGTTCGCAAGAAGATGTTGTAAA
The DNA here is from genome assembly GCA_026983795.1 of Melioribacteraceae bacterium. Classification (GTDB taxonomy): domain Bacteria; phylum Bacteroidota; class Ignavibacteria; order Ignavibacteriales; family Melioribacteraceae; genus BMS3ABIN04. Next base: position 5,161 of record JALSTI010000020.1, on the reverse strand, counting down.
AGTTAAAAACAATTTACCACCGGAAGTAAAAATCAATTTGGTTACAACCAAAATGAATAAGTCCGATATTTATGTAAAAGATCTTCAAAGAATTACTTGCTTTAGGGTTACTATTTCCGATGAACGAATTAATCAAATTAAAGTTAAGCATTCCGGACCCATTTCGGTATCCAAACCATATAAAGACAAAAAGGGCAATTTAAATTATAATGTATCGTTACGGTTAGCATCGACCGAAAGAAAGTATGATGATTGGGTAGACGAACACGAAAATATGTTGGAACCCGACGGTCGTTATAGAGTGAATTTCTTTTTTATAGCGTACGATACAAAATCCAAACAAAAAGTACAGGTGGGAGATTCTTTCTTTTTCACTGATTTCTCCAAATAAAATAGGATGTTAGAAATGAAATTTAAGTATTTACTAATTTTACTGGTTTTATTACTTGTAGGAATTACCAGTAAGACCAAAGCACAAGACGAAACCGAAAGAATTGTTTACTATCAAATGGAACCCTTAGACGACAGTCTGTTCGTTAAAATTCAAGAGGAAATGTTTATAGACCCTCCCGATCCGAAAGCGGAAATAATAGTTGATTTAAGAGACCCGAATAATCAAACTTTAACTATTAAAGGAGCTTTATATCCGCTGTTAGCATTTTCTCCGGAAACCAGAGCCAAGATTGTGGCATATCCATTTAAATTGGATTTACAGAATAATATTACTTATTCGTCTGTGTTTACAAGCGTATTTCAAAAAATGAAATTTAAGAAAGTACTACAACCGCCTACAAAAACGCAGATAAGCTCCAGTTTGGCTTATATTAATCCATACTTAGAACTTTTCGGCGGGGAAAGATTCGGTATTCCCATCAAAAAAGATATAGGACTTTCGTTCGGTTTGGGAACACCGTATTCGGGACCATTAGAAACAGGATTCATAGAGGCAAATTTTCATTTGCTTGGTTTTAAAGTCGGATTATTCAGTAATATAGACGCTTTTACAACATTCAGGGAAGTAAATAATTTTAATAATTTGTATGCTGCACAAGGCGTTCAAGTCGGTTATGTAGTTCCCTTCGGTAATTTTTTCGAAATCGGATATCAAAAAGTTACAAAAGAATATTCACCCGAAAAAGTTAATCAAATATTGCAACAAAACGGATTGGCGGAATTAAATTATTATCCGAAAATAATGCAAGGTTCATACGTGAACTGGGAGTTTCGCTATCCTGTCAGGGTCTTCGGTGCAACAAGAGGTAAATTTTATGTTGCCAAATATATGAATGAATGGCATTTCGGTTATATGGGAAGGGAGTTATCCTTAGCCGGTAGTACGTTCGATTTAAGGATTGATGCAATGCCGTCATCTCCGGATAGAAATCCTCAATATGTTTTGGATCTAACCGTACAAAAAATATTAGAATCGTGGGGTTTTAGTGCTTTCTCATTAGGTCCGGCCGTAATATTTACCCGAACATCCACAGGTGGATTTGGAGTAACTTCAATGTTCTTAAACTTAAGAATAAAAGTTGGTACTTCATTGTAGTATTTCTTTTGTACATCTGATTCCATCCTTAAACCGGACTGATTAATTTCAGTCCGGTTTTTTATATAACGGTTTACAAATTATCCAAAAAGTAATTTATTATTTTATTATATAAATGTATTGCATCTTTTCCAACAACACCGTGATGATGACCGACATAAGGGAAGTAATCCAACGGTTTATCCAGATCGGCTGCCTTTTTGGCAAATTTTAATGTATGCTGCCAAACCACCGTCGGGTCCGAAGTTCCGTGAACAAGTAGTAATTTACCTTTTAAGTTTTGAACGTAATTAAGCAAACTCGATTCATCATATCCTCCGGGATTGGTTTGCGGAGTGTCCATATATCTTTCGGTGTACATAACTTCATACATTCTCCAGTCTATAACCGCTCCTCCGCCAACGCCAACCTTAAACGTATTATTGGTTCTCAGCATTAAAGATGTTGTCATAAATCCGCCAAAACTCCACCCGAAAACTCCAAAACGTGTTGAATCTACATAAGGTAATGTTTTTAAATATTTAACGCCCGTCATTTGATCTTCAACTTCTTTGGTTCCTAAATGACGGAATGTAGCTTGTTCGAAAGCCAATCCGCGATTGGCGGAGCCGCGGTTATCCAATGTGAAAACAATGTAACCTTCTTGTGCCATTTTATAAAACCAGAATGCATATCTTCCATACATCCATCTATCGGTTACAAGCTGCACGTGCGGACCTCCGTAAACATAAACTATAACTGGATATTTTTTCGATTTATCAAAATCGGGCGGCAGAACCATTCTACAGTACAAATCGATATTGTTTTCACCTTTAATTGTAAAAATATTTACTTTACCGATGTTATAATTAGAAACGGGATTTTTTGATTTCAGCAAAAAGCTGACTGTTACGCCTTTGTAATTTATTACTTTGGTCACTCCCGGTGTTTCCAAATTTGAATAAGTATCGATAAAATACGTACCGAAAGTATTTGGTAAAACCCTGTGACTGCCACGGTCCTTGCTTAATTGAGTAATTATTCTGGTTGCCAAATTAACTTTATAAAATTGTCTTTCGATGGGACTTTTTTTAGTAGAAGTGATAAAAATATTTTTCCCGTCTTTATCAAACCCTTGAAAATTCAGCACTTCCCAATTACCTTTGGTAACTTGTTGAATTAACCTTCCGTTTGTATCGTACCAATATAGATGATTCCAGCCGTCTCTTTTGGAAAACCATAAAAATTGGTCGGGTTTATTCGGTAAAAAATACAAAGGGTGCTCGGGCTCTACATATTTATCTTGCTGTTCTTCAAAGAGGGTTTTTATAAATTCACCGGTTTGAACGCTATATTTGTTAAGCCACAAATGATTTTGATCCCTGTTAAGAATACCGACAAAAATATATTTTTCATCCGGGGACCATGTAACCGAAGTTAAATAATGATCGAGCGGTTTACCGGTTTTCAACCATACAATTGATTTAGTGTTGAGATTATAAACGCCAATTTTAACCTGATGGCTTGTTTGACCGGCCATCGGATATTTTATACTTGCCAATTTTGCAGGAATAGGTTCAAAATTTACGATAGGAAAATCTGTAACCATTGTTTCGTCTTTGTGGTAAAAGGCAATATAATTACTTTTAGGCGACCAAAAAATTCCTTTAGTAATTCCGAACTCGTTTCGATGAACAGATTGACCGTTAATTATATGTTCGTTTTCGTCATTAGTAATTTGGACTGTTTTATTCGGTCCCTTTGACAAGTATAAGTTATTTTTTATTGTGAACGCAACAAATTTATTATTCGGTGCTAAAGATATATTTTTCCCGGATTCATCAATTATATTAATTGCGGCAACAGAATCGGAGGGAATCATATATTTGAATAAATAATTTTTGTAATTGAAATCAACCGTATTTTCGTCAATCCAATTTAATTTTGGAAAGCGATATAATTTGCTCAGCTTAAAACCGGATAAAAGGGAATTAAGTTTGGAAAGGGAAAACAGTTTAATTTTTTCTCCGGTTTCGGCACCGGATTTAATTAGAAAAGATGTAGAATCTTCATCTTCAATAAAAACATAATTGTTTGTATTCGGAATCCAGTTTAACCCTTTTAAGCGCTCGGGCGCTAATGAGGTATAAGAATTAACCACAATATCTTCTGTGGTGAAATTCTTTTTAGTTTTATTACCTTTGGCAAAAATTATTGCAGATAAAAAGAGGAGAGTCAAAAAATACTTTATGCTTTTCATTTTTTCTCCGGGAATAATTTTAGTATTGTAAATTAAAATAAAAAACCCAATTTCTATAAAGAAACCGGGTTTAAAATTAAGCAAAAATCGGAATATTAAAATTATTTTTTAGATTTGTCTTTTTTATCGGCTGGCATAATTCTTTTTTCAAGAATGTTATCTATTAATTTATATTCCTTTGCTTCTTCTGCAGAAAGGTAATAGTCCCTATCGCAATCTTTAGCAATTTGTTCAAGTGGTTTTTGGGTATGTTCAGCCAAAATTTTGTAAAGGGTGTCTCTTGTTTTCACCATTTCTTTAGCGTGAATTTCAATATCGGAAGTTTGCCCTTGCAAACCGCCCACCCAAGGTTGATGAATCATTATTTTGGAATGGGGAAGAGCCGAGCGTTTACCGGAAGCACCGCCTGCTAATAAAACAGCGCCCATACTGGCTGCCATTCCAACGCAAATGGTGGCTACGTCCGGTTTTATATATTTCATTGTATCATAAACGGCAAGTCCGGCAGAAACGCTGCCTCCGGGCGAATTAATATAAAGATAAATATCTTTTTCAGCGTCTTCTGCTTCCAAAAAAAGCAATTGTGCAATTATTAAGCTGGCAATATGATCGTCAATTGCCGTACCGAGAAATATGATTCTTTCGCGAAGAAGTCGCGAAAAGATATCCATTCCGCGTTCACCTCTTCCTGTTTGCTCAATTACGTAAGGTACCAGTTGATTATAAATTTGTTCTGACATTAAATTGTTCCTCTATTCTTTATCGGTTGATTTTTCTGATTTATTTTTATTTTCGGATTGTTTTTCTTTTTCTTGAGGATCTACTTCTACCGCTTTATTATTTTCTTTCAAAAAATCTATTACTTTTTGCTCGAGCATTGCTTCCGCTTGATGTGAATCTTTGTAATACTTAAATAATTTATCCTCTGATATTCCAGTTTTCTCAGATTCTTTTTTGGCCAATTCTTTTAACTCTTCGTCGGTAACTTTTAGATTTTCCGCTTCTGCAATATTGGTTAAAATAACCTGCCATTTTGCATTCCATTCGGCTTTCGGTTTAATCTGCTCTAATACTTTTTGCTCGTTAAAATCTTTTACATTATAAGTTTGTGCATTTTGTCTTTCGTTTTCAAGCATGCGTTTTTCTAAAAGTTCAACGTAACCTTTCGGTACTTTAAAATCATTGTTTTCCACTATTTTGCCTAACAAAGAATTCAGGTAAATATCTTCGGATTGTTTTGTAAAATAATCCTCGTAATTTTTTCTTATTTGAGCTTTAAATTCTTCCAGTGTTTTAGCTTGTTTGTTGGAAATTTTAGAAACAAAATCTTCGTTAATTTCCGGAGGAACTATTTTTTCTATCTTTTTAATCTC
>JALSTI010000019.1 GCA_026983795.1 Melioribacteraceae bacterium | reverse complement strand
TTAATCCCGTAAATTGTTTCGGGGCTTGTGCGGTAGCGTCTCCGTCAAATGTAAATCTAACTTTGCTTCTGTAAGAAACGCCCACCGAAAATGTTTTAGAAGGTTTATACAACAAACCCGCGGTAAAACCGGCTCCGGTTCCGTTGCCTTCCAAATCGATAAAAGCATCGGCGGCAAAGGGACTTAAATTTTGGTAACGGGTAATTTTAACATTACCGAAAGCGTATGTAAATCCCCATCCGATGGAAAGTTGATCGGTTACTTGATAGGAAGCCACTGCATTCAAATAAAAAGTTCTGATTTCGGTTTCTATCGCTAAGTATTTTCCGACCCAATTTTTGGGCCATCTTGTGCCTAATCCGTAAGGATTGTTTACACTAAATCCGATATGGAATTTATCGGATAATTGTTGAGTAAAATAAAAATTAATAGGCGTGAACGCTTGTGTGTCCATGTCATATTCTTTTATTGAAGGACTTGGACCTCTGAATGAAGACTTTGGAAGAATTAATGTGGAACCCAACATTAAATGTGAACCGGTAAGTTGAGTAATTCCGGCCGGATTGAAATAAACAGCCGAAGGATCATTTGCCAAACCGGTAAAGGCTCCGCCCAAAGCCATTGCTCGCGCGCTGTGTTCGTTAATTTGAAATCCGCTTCCATAATTAATCGACACAGTAAACAATAGAATTAAAATTGATAAAAATGTTTTTTTCAAAATGATTCCTCCTTATTTGTGTGAATTATAAATTTAATTTACTGAATTATTAAAATTTTCTCACCTTTTTCAATAGAAGCCCCTTCGGACTTAAAAACTTTTTTAACGGTGCCGTCAATGGGAGATCTGATTTCATTTTCCATCTTCATAGCTTCTAAAATTACAACTGCTTCCCCTTTTTTTACTTCGTCTCCGCTGTTTTTTAAAACTTTCAAAAGTAAGCCAGGCATAGGAGCAATTATTTCGTCCCCCTTTTTTTTGCTTGCTTTTTCTTTAATCAATTTTTGAAGTTCCTCTTGCAACTTCGTTCTAACTTGAGTATTAACAGGAAAACCGTCAATTAGGAATTTAAAATTACCATTTTTATTTAAATATGGAATTTTATAAATTTTATTGTTAAACTTCAATAGAACCAAGTTTCCGGAAATTATTTTCATTTGGTACGGAAATGCGGTACCTCCCAAAATTGCATTGCCTTTGCCGTCAATTTCCACGTTAAATTTTTTATTATTTAATGAAACAACAAAACTATTCATATTTTTGTTCTACCCATTTGTTCTTACCGTTATAGCCGACTCCCGTTTTCAATTTTTCCATTTCAACTTGTTTTAACAAAGCGCTTAAAATTACCGCTGCTTCCTCTGTTTGTTTACTTATTTCCGTTGAACTTAGTCCGTTAATTTCAGACAATAAAACATTCTCTAAAAAATTTATATCGAACGTTCCGTTTAAGAAGTCGTTACTATTTAAAATGTAAGTAAACAGCTCGGTATTTGTTGTAACGCCAAGTATTTGATATTGGGCCAAAGCTCTCTTCATTCTATTAATAGCTTCGTATCTCGTTTTCCCCCAAGTTATCACTTTAGCTAAGAGCGGATCGTAATAAACGGGAACAACAGAATTTGTTTCAATTCCCCTGTCAATTCTAATACCGGGTCCCGAAGGAACGGAATGGTATTCTATTTTACCGGTTGAAGGCGCAAAATTATTATGAATATCCTCGGCGTATATTCTGCACTCAATTGCATGACCGTTAAGTGTTAAATCTTTATTTGAAAAAGAAAGTTTTTCACCTGCGGCAATTTTTATTTGTTCTTTAACCAAATCGATTCCGCTAACCAATTCAGTTACCGGATGTTCCACTTGCAGCCGGGTATTCATTTCCAAAAAGTAAAAATTTTTATTTTTATCCATTAAAAATTCAACTGTACCGGCATTATAATAACCGCAAGCTTTTGCAGCTTTAACAGCCGCTTGGGTAATTTCCTTTCTTAAATTTTCATCCACAAAAACCGACGGAGATTCTTCCACAACTTTTTGATGCCTTCTTTGTATTGAACACTCCCTTTCAAAAATATGGGCATAATTTCCGAATTTATCTCCGATTATTTGGACTTCGATATGTTTAGGATTTTCAATAAATTTTTCCAAATAAATATCCGGATTACCGAAAGCTTTTAAAGCTTCGTTTTTAGCTCTATCGAAAGCGGATTGTAGATCATCCGGGTTATTTACCAGGCGCATACCTTTTCCGCCGCCGCCCGCAGCAGCTTTAAGCATTACCGGATAACCGATTTTACCGGCTTCTTCTTTAACTTCGTCAATGGTTTTAATGGTTTGAGTTGTTCCGGGAACAATGGGAACATTATGTTTATTCATTAAAGTTCTAGCCGCTGTTTTATTTCCCATCATCTCTACGGATTTTGCCGACGGACCAATAAACGTAATACCGGATTTTTCCACCTCCGAAATAAAAACGGGATTTTCCGATAGAAACCCGTAACCGGGATGAATTGCATCGGCGCCTATTTTTTTAGCAAGACTGATAATTTTATCGATGTTGAGGTAAGATTGCGAAGCTGCCGGGGGTCCTATAAAATAAGCTTCATCCGATAGAGCAGCATGCATGGAATTAAAATCAATTTCGGAATATACAGCCGCCGATTTTATTCCTAATTCTTTACACGCTGCAATAATGCGAACAGCTATTTCACCTCGATTTGCTATCAGTATTTTTTTAAACATAGCTGTTTTTTATCTGAAGAACTGAATTTATTAATATAATTTATGAAAGAACTACGATTATTCAAAATTATTAACAAGTAAAAATTATTATTCATTTACAGTCTAAAGAAATTAAGAAAATCATTTCAAATGAACTACGGTAATACCATCGCCGCCAAATTCAATATCGGCAAAGTGGAAATTACTTACAAACTGATGGCGCTTCAATAATTCATGAACGCTTTGTTTTAATATGCCGGTTCCTTTACCGTGCAAAATTTCTACTTGTTTTAAGTTGGATGCATAAGCGTCGTCAATAAATTTTATTACTTGAAACTCAATCTCTTCGGGTTTTTCGCCTCTAATATCCAAACGTGTGCTTTTTATAACCGGTTTGTATTTTTCTTTTTCGTATTTTAATTCCCTTTTTCTTTTTGTTTTATAAACGTCCTTCATCTTCAAACTGAATTTCATAACTCCGCTTTGAATAGTAATCCTTTTCTTTTCGTTATCTATTTCGATTATTTCCCCTTCGGCAGAAGAATTTTTTACGCGAACAAAATCGCCTGTTTTTAATTCGTCCGGATCTTTGTCCGGTTCGTTTTTATAAACAAATTTTTCCGCTGTTGATTTTAACCGTTCCAAATGTTTTTTTTCTTCTTTAATTACTTCTTTTGCGGCATTGGTTTCGCGTATTTTTTTTATCGTATTTTCGAATTGCCTATTAAGATTTTCCATAAATTGTTTTGCTTCTTCCCTCGTTCCTTCTAAAATTTGTTTTTGCCTTGTCTTTAATTCGTTTATTTTTTTTTCATATAAATTTGTAAGACCTTTTAATCTACTGTTCTCTATTTCTAAATTTTTTAGATTTTCGTTCAGTTCTTCCGATTTTTTTTCAATTTCCAAAAGGAATTGTTCTATTTTATTTTTATCGACATCCAAATATTTTCTTGCATTATTCAAGATATTTTCCGGCAGACCAATTTTAGCGGCAACCTCAAAGGCGTAACTGGATCCGGGTAAACCCTGGTTAAATTGGTAAGTAGGAACAAGATTTTTTGTATCGAACCTCATGGAAGCATTTTCAATTCCGTTAAAATTATTTGCCAGCAATTTCAAGTCTCCATGATGGGTTGTAGCTAACACTATTGAGTTCTTCTTTTTTAATTCAAGTAAAATAGCCGTAGCTAAAGCAGAACCTTCGGAAGGATCCGTACCGGCGCCGATTTCATCCAATAATACTAACGTGCGTTTATTACTGTGTTCAACTATGAATTTTAAATTAGATAAATGCGAACTAAAAGTGCTTAGATCGTTTTCGATGGATTGTTCGTCGCCTATATCAATAAAAATCTTTTCTATAAACTCCAAGTTGGTATCCGGATGAACAGGCGCATGAATTCCTGATAAAACCATTGTGTAAATAAGTCCAACGGTTTTTAACACAACCGTTTTACCGCCTGCGTTAGGACCTGTAATAATTACAATACGATTTGAACCGATTTTCAGGTTTAACGGAACCGTATTTTCGCGTGTTAATCTTTTAAGTAAAATCGGATGTCTTGCTTCAATTATATTTAAAGGTTTACCGTTTTGAAAAGAAGGAAAGGCTCCGATAATTTCCAACGAATATTTAGCTTTGGCAAATATTTCGTCAATTTTTGCCAGTTTATGCAACGATAAAGAAAGTAAATCACAGGAATTTTTAATAATAAGGGTAATGTTTTTAAATATCCTTTCAATTTCCCTTTTTTCTTCAAATTTTAACGAAAGCAATTCATTATTCAATTCAAGTGTTGCTTCAGGTTCAATGTAAACAGTTTGACCGGTTGCCGATTCGGAGTGAATGAATCCTTTTACATGACGTTTATGTTCTGCTTTTACGGGTAATACAATTCTTCCGTCCCGTTGGGTTACGTATTCATCTTGTACAAGATATGCATCGCTCAATCTTTTTAAAATACGTTCAATGGAATCTTTCAACGAACCTTCTTTTTCGCGAATTTCTTTCCGTATTTTTTTTAAGTTGGAACTTGCAGAGTCGGAAATTTCGAAATTAGCCGTAAATATTCTGGAGATATGATTTTCAAAATTTTTATCAACAAACAAATCTTTCGCTAAATTGTTAAATATGCGGGTTTCGTTAAAATACTTTAAAAATTGAAAAACTTTTCTTGAAGTTTCGGCAAGATTTAAAATTGCCAGTATTTCATCTTTCGTTAAAACAGCGCCGTCAATTTTACTTTTTGACAATGAATTTTCCAGAACAGGGATATGGTTTAGCGGAGGATAGTCTTTTTCTATAAGAATTTCTTTAGCCTCATTAACAAAATGCCCTTCTTCTTTAATCAGTTCTATGTTGTTAAGAGGTCGTAAATTAAGTACAAGTTGTTCGCCGGGTTCGGTGCTGGTATAGCTTGCAATATATTTTAGAATTTTAAAAAATTCTAATTTTTGCAAAACCTGGTCGCTAATCATAAAATTAATTATCTAAATTGGTTGTATCGTTTATTTCTGTTTTTACAGAGTCCTGACTTTCTATATAATCTTTAATAAATCCTTTTGCATTAATATTTGAGCCGGAAATAAGATCAATTGTTTTAGGAATTATTTTATAAACCGAAGAATAGAGTAATGAAGAATCTTTAACATTTTGATCGGGAAATTCAAAAATATTAAGGAATAAAAGAAGTGCGCTAATAAAAAA
>JALSTI010000018.1 GCA_026983795.1 Melioribacteraceae bacterium | reverse complement strand
GGTTGGCGGCAATTCAAATTTCCACAAATTCAAGATATAAATATCACACCGAACTCCTTCTCCGCAAAAAGAATGCACCGGTTGGAGTTATGGAATATCTGATTTATTCCGTATTCGGAATACTTAAATCAACAGGTTATTCCGAATGGAGTTTGGGGGAAGTACCTTTTGTTATTAATTACGAAACAGTTAAAAAATATTCTAAAGATTATTTCGTAAACAAAATTGGGCAATTAATTCAATTTGCTTATAACTACAAAGGACTTTACAACTTCAAAAATAAATTTAATCCGCGGTGGGATGATCTTTACATTTGTGCCAATCCGAAAGTAAAGTTAATTTATATTGCGCAATTTATTTTTAAATCCAATCTGCACAAATTAATTGCATTTAAATCCCGAAAATTTTTTAAGAAGAGCTCATTAAAAAGGAAATGACAAAACAATGAATAAAAAAGAGTACATTTTTGTCTTTTTTTTGCATTTCGGCAAAACATTTCTTGACATTCTAAACGATCTGTAGTAGTTTTGAAACAAAATTTTTAAAAGACTATGTTAACCGAATTTGGTAAAGTTTTCATATTTATACTTATTGCAGCTGCCTTTGTGGCAATTGCCCTTTTTGCTGCCTACTTTGTCCGACCAAAACGCCCGACGAAAGAAAAATTAACCACTTACGAATGCGGAGAAAATCCCATCGGAACTCCATGGGTTAAATTCAATATCCGGTTTTATGTGGTTGCGCTTATCTTCTTAATTTTTGATGTTGAAGTTGTGCTACTGTTTCCATGGGCTGTTGTTTACAAACAATTTGGTTTTTACGGATTTGTTGTAGGTGCTTTTTTCCTGTTGGTATTGTTCCTTGGGATGGCTTTCGAATGGAGGAAAGGAGATTTGAATTGGGATAAACCAAAAATCGATATTCCTAAAAAAGTAATTGTGGAGAAAAAAATTGCTCCGCCGGTGGTTGATCAAAATGTTTCTTCAGATACTGAATAACTAAAGATAACATATGGGCATTTTAGATAAAGAATTTTCCGACAGTAACATTGTAATAACAAAGACAGAAGATTTACTTAACTGGGCAAGATTATCATCAATTTGGCAGCTAAGTTTTGGTCTTGCTTGCTGCGCAATCGAAATGATGGCTACTTCAGCTTCGCACTATGATTTCGACCGGTTCGGGGTTATTCCACGTCCTACTCCAAGACAAGCCGACGCAATAATTATTTCCGGCACCGTTACCTTAAAAATGGCTACCCGTATAAAAAGATTATATGAGCAAATGCCAGATCCCAAATATATAATTTCCATGGGAAGCTGCGCCAATTGCGGCGGTCCTTATTGGGAACACGGCTATCATGTGTTAAAGGGAATTGACCGCGTTATTCCGGTTGATGTTTATGTGCCCGGCTGCCCTCCAAGACCGGAAGCATTGTTGGAAGGTTTATTAAAATTGCAAGATAAAATCAGACACGAAACATTAAGAAAAAAGACGGCATGATGAAACCCGAAGAAATATTTGAATTGCTGAAACAAAAATTCGACGATAAAATTATCGGATTCGAAAACGAATTGCCCGTCGATTCTTATATTGTTGTAAACCCGCTTGCCATTAAAGAAGTATCGAAGTTTTTAAGAGATAACGAACAATTGAAATTCGACTCCTTAATGTGTTTATCAGGAGTTGATGACGCAAACGAAAAAAAAACCAAAGATGAAGAAGGTAACGAAGTAATTGAAAAAGGCACCTTAAGCGTTTATTACCATCTTCATTCAATTGAACTTGGTCATAAAGTTAACTTAAAAGTTTCCGTTAGTGTTGATAACCCTAACGTGGAATCCGTTGAATCCATTTGGAGAACGGCAGACTGGCACGAACGTGAAGCATATGATATGTTCGGGATTGTATTCCTTAACCATCCCGACTTAAGAAGAATTTTAATGCCCGAAGATTGGGAAGCGGGTCATCCGCTGAGAAAAGATTATAAAAATCCTGAATTCTATAACGGTATGAGGGTTCCGTACTAATATATGGAAACAAAAACACTTAAAACCGAAGAACTTATACTGAATATGGGACCTCAGCACCCTTCTACGCACGGTGTGTTGAGATTGGAATTGGAATTGGAAGGTGAACTGATTGTAAATGTTAAACCTCATATCGGTTACTTACACCGTTGTTTCGAAAAACATGCCGAAGCAATGACTTATCCTCAAGTTGTACCTTATACCGACAGGATGGATTATTTGGCTTCAATGTCTAATAACCTTGGTTACGCAATTGCCGTAGAAAGATTAATGGGAATTAAAGTTCCGGAAAGAGTAGAGTACATTAGAGTTATTATGGCAGAATTGCAAAGAATTGCTTCGCATTTGGTAGCACTTGGCACTTACGGCGTGGATATCGGAGCATTTACTCCTTTTCTATATTGTTTTAGAGACCGCGAAAAAATCCTTTCGCTTTTTGAAATGACTTGCGGCGCCAGACTTTTATACAATTATATTTGGGTCGGAGGTTTATCTCACGATATTCATCCCGATTTTGTGCGACTGACAAAAGAATTTGTGGAATATTTCAGACCTAAAATAGTTGAACTTAATGAATTGCTTTCCTTTAATAAAATTTTTATTGAAAGAACTGCAAACATCGGTATTTTGCCTTTAGACACCGCAATAAACTATGGTGTAACCGGTCCGATGCTAAGAGCCAGCGGACTAAAATGGGATTTGCGCAAAAACGATCCGTATTCTATTTATGACAGATTCGATTTTGACATTCCCGTTGGAGAAGGCGAAAAAGGGACCGTTGGAGATTCATGGGACAGATACTTTGTTAGAGTTCAAGAGATGGAACAAAGCTTAAGAATTGTGGAGCAGGCAATTGATCAAATTCCCGAAGGTAATGTTCATGAAGCTGTTCCTAAAAGAGTAAAACCGCCTAAAGGTTCAATTTATTCGCGCGTTGAAAATCCAAAAGGCGAATTGGGATTTTTCATTATAAGCGACGGTTCGGTTAATCCTTTCAGAATGAAAGTAAGAGGTCCTTCTTTTGTTAACCTTTCAGTGTTAAACGAAATAAGCAAAGGACATCTTGTAGCCGATTTAATTGCAATTTTAGGAAGTACGGATATAGTTTTAGGCGAGGTTGACAGGTAATGTACGATATTCTAACTAACATATTCGGTAATCAAATTGTAGCCTATATAATTGGAGCCGCACTGCCATTATTCGTATGGATTTTACCATTTGTACTTTTTGCCGTCCTCGGCGAAAGAAAAGTATCGGCGCATATGCAGGACAGATTAGGACCGATGAGAGTGGGTTACCACGGAATATTGCAAACCGTTGCGGATTTACTAAAATTATTGCAAAAGGAAGATATTGTTACACCGGCAGCCGATAGAAAACTTTTTAACTTAGCTCCTTATATTGTTTTTTTAGGAAGTTATGCGGCATTTGCCGCTATTCCCTTTTCCAGTATTTACATCGGATCCGGTATTGAAGTAGGAATTTTTTACATTTTAGCGGTTTCAAGTTTTGTCGTAGTCGGAATTCTTATGGGAGGTTGGGCTTCCGATAACAAATATTCACTGCTGGGCGCAATGAGATCTGCCGCTCAAATTGTTAGTTATGAAATTCCTACAGCTATAGTTGTACTTACTTTAGTTATGTTAACCGGAACGTTAAATCTTAATACAATAAGTCAACAACAAACCGCTTATTTCTGGAATTGGAATATATTAGGCGGAGCAGCCGGCAGCGGTATTACTCAAATTTTACTAATTCCTTTTATGGTTATTGCTTTTGTTATATTATTTATCAGTACGTTGGCAGAAGTAAACAGAACTCCTTTTGATATTCCCGAAGCCGAGTCGGAATTGGTTGCCGGCTTTCACACGGAATATAGCGGGATGAAATTTGCAATGTTCTTTCTTTCGGAATATGCTAATATGTTTGCCGTTTCGGCAATTGTTGTTACTCTGTTCTTCGGAGGATATCAATCGCCGTTCGGATATTTGGGAAATTCGCTCGGAATTCCGTGGTTAATTCCGGTTGAACAATTATTTTGGTTTTTGGCAAAAGGAGTTTTCTTCGTATTTGTACAAATGTGGTTAAGATGGACTTTGCCGAGGTTAAGAGTGGATCAATTGATGACAGTCTGTTGGAAATATCTTATTCCTTATGCGGTGTTCAATTTATTAATTGTTGGAATTATTTCATTATTGTAAAATGAAAAAATATCTTAAAAATACATGGGATGGCATTTGGACCGTTTTAATCGGTATGAAGGTAACATTCAAACATCTTTTTGTTCCCGCCGTTACTATTCAATATCCCGATGTAAAACTTCCTTTACCCGAAAGAGCCAGAAACAGATTATATGTAAATATAGACGATTGTATCGGTTGTCTTCAATGCGAAAGAGCTTGCCCGGTCGATTGTATCCACATTGACACGGTAAAAGGGTTACCTACAGACGATTTGGGAACAACATCAAACGGGAAAAAGAAAGCTCTTTGGGTTACTAAATTTGAAATAGATATTGCTAAATGTTGTTACTGCTCTCTATGTGTTTATCCTTGTCCTACTGAATGTATTTATATGACTGACGTTTATGAATTCTCGGAATATAAAAGACAAGATTTAATTTATAATTTTTCAACGTTAACACCAAACGAAGTTGAACAAAAGAAAATAAATTACGAAAAGTTTATGGCGGAAAAAGCAGCAGCTAAAGCAAAAGCCGCGGCGGAAAAAGCCGCTGCCGCAAAGGCAAAACCGCCGGTCGACCCAAATAAAAACAATCAAAAGTCGGAATAAATTATGAATTTATACGACATAATATTTTATCTTTTCGCCGCTATTACAATTATAAGCGGCTTTGCGGTTGTCAGTTCCAAAAATATTGTTCATGCAGCTTTTAATTTGCTGTTTACATTTTTTGGAGTAACCGGAATATATGTTTTATTGGGTGCCGACTTTATAGCCGTTGTTCAAGTTATTGTTTACATCGGCGGAATTTTAATTTTACTTTTATTTGGTGTAATGTTAACCAATAAAATCACTTCGGTAGATATAAAATCCGGCACATTACATGTAATACCGGCTGTTTTAGGAGTAGGAATTTTTGCAGGCGTACTGATTTCCCTAATGTATACAACAAATTGGAAAACATCAGTTTTAAGCGATCCGGGTAATACAACTATTTACAATCTTGGAAAACTTTTAATAACGGATTATGTGTTAATTTTTGAACTTTTAGGAATTTTATTACTTGTCGCTTTAATAGGAGCGGCATCAATAGCAAGAAGAGAAAAGGATTAAAAATGCTTCATGTTGGTTTACATCATTTTTTAATTGTTAGCGCTGTATTGTTCTCGCTGGGAATTTATGCCGTGGTTACAAGAAAAAACGCCATAATGGTATTGATGGGAATTGAGTTAATTCTTAACTCCGCCAACATAAATTTTATTGCTTTTTCACGGTTCGGTAATTTTGGA
The DNA here is from genome assembly GCA_026983795.1 of Melioribacteraceae bacterium. GTDB lineage: Bacteria > Bacteroidota > Ignavibacteria > Ignavibacteriales > Melioribacteraceae > BMS3ABIN04. The sequence continues at coordinate 18,889 of JALSTI010000018.1, read as the reverse complement.
TTAGGCGGACAAATTATGGCGTTATTTATAATTATTTTAGCGGCCGCCGAAGCGGCAATTGCGCTTGCAATTGTACTGAACGTTTACAAAACTTTTGCAAACGTTGATATTGACGAAATAAACAAATTAAAAGAATAGCGGAAATGTTTGATCAAACTATAGTTACTTTATCGATTTCTTCTTTATTATTGCCGGTTTTTGGTTTTGCGCTTATTGTGCTTTTCAATAAAAGATTTCCACAAATCTATAAGCTGGGAATCGGAATTCTATTATTCGGCTTGGCTTCCGCTATTACAATAATGGTAATCAAATTTACTCAATACCTTCATAATGATATAATTTTCAGATTTACTTGGATTGACTTCGGCAATATACCCGGAATAGGCAAAACCCAAATTGTTCTGGGAGTAAAAATCGATAATATCGCTACGATTATGTTATTTGTAGTTAATCTTATCAGTTCGCTTGTACATATTTATTCGTTGGAATATATGAAAGGCGATTCCAGATTTAATAGATATTATGCGTATTTAGGAATCTTTACTTTTTCGATGATAGGAATTGTTATTGCTGATAATTTGTTAATGATGTACATCTTTTGGGAATTGGTAGGTTTATCTTCTTACTTATTAATAGGATTTTGGTACGAAAAAAAATCGGCTTCCGATGCCGGCAAAAAAGCTTTTCTTACAAACCGGGTCGGCGATATTGGAATGTTGATTGGGATACTGATTCTTTATACAAATTACCATACATTCACATTCGACCAAATTTTTCATGAAATTTCTTTGGGTCACATTCCTTTTGGCAGCAGCGGTTGGTTAACGGCAACGGGAATATTGGTGTTCCTTGGAGCTGTAGGAAAATCGGCTCAGTTCCCTCTTCATGTTTGGCTACCCGATGCTATGGAAGGTCCCACACCGGTAAGTGCTTTAATTCATTCGGCTACAATGGTTGCCGCCGGTGTGTATTTATCATTGCGCATATTCCCTATTCTTACAGCAGACGCAATGTTATTTATAGCCGTAATCGGCGGCTTTACTTCTTTCCTTGCCGCATCAATAGCTCTAACGCAAAACGACATCAAAAGAGTGCTTGCTTATTCTACCGTTAGTCAACTTGGTTACATGGTAATGTCGGTAGGAGTAGGCGCATATACATTTGCATTCTTCCATTTGGTCACCCATGCATTCTTCAAATCGAATTTATTTCTCGGTTCCGGTTCGGTAATTCACGCTATGCATCATGAGCAGGACATTAGAAACATGGGCGGTTTAAGGAAGAAAATGCCCGTTACGTATACTACTTTTGTAATTTCGTCGCTTGCCCTTTCGGGAATTCCATTGTTTTCAGGATTTTTAAGTAAAGACGGAATTCTTGCCGGCAGCCTTGCTTTTGCACATCTAACCGGGCATTGGTTATTGCCAACATTCGGCTTTCTTGTTGCTATGATGACGGCTTTTTATATGTTTAGATTAATTATAATTGCTTTTCACGGGAAACCGAGAAATCAAGAAAAATATGACCACGCTCATGAAACTCCTTTAGTAATGACTATCCCGTTAATTGTATTGGCAACGTTGTCATTATTCTTCTGGTTTTCTCCAAATCCGGTTTCACCGGAATCCGGCTGGTTTTTATCAAAATGGGTTCATACCCCTCAGCAAGTTATTCCGAATGAATCAAGATATCATTTTATGATTAACGATAATACAGTTGAACAGGAAAATGCAGAAAATTCAGCTCCGGTAATGAATTCCGAAGAATATGAACATGCAATGCACTGGGCTCATATTCCTACTTTAACAATGTCAATAACTTTAGCCGGACTTGGAGTTTTACTTGCATTTTTACTCTATCAATGGCGGGTGTTTGACCCCGACAAATGGGCTGAAAAATTGAAACCGCTCTATTTATTTTCGCTAAATAAATGGTATGTGGATGAATTTTATGCGGCAACTTTTATCGGCGGTACAATCGGATTGAGCAAATTACTTTCGCTGTTTGATAAATATGTGGTGGACGGAATAGTAAACGGAACCGCTTTTGTTACAAGAGGATTATCGAATATTAGCGGAGTGTTTGATAAATATGTAGTTGACGGTGCTGTTAACGGAACCGCATTTTTAAGCGGATTATTAGGATTAGGATTCAGAAAATTACAAACAGGAAAAATTCAAACTTATATTGTTTTAGTGGTTTTTTCAATTTTAATTCTTTTGTTACTTATTTAACCAAAAATGAACAATTAATAAAATAAGAATATAATTATGAGTGGATTTCCAATTTTATCGTTGCTGACTTTTATTCCCTTAATAGGAATGATTGTCGTACTCCTTCTTAAGAAGGGGCAAGAGAAGGAAGTGAAATACGTTTCTCTAATTGCAACCGGTTTGCAAGTTATATTGGCAATAATTTTAATAGCAAATTTCGATTTTACTAAAGGTGGAATTTTCGATCCCAATACATTCCAATTTTTGGAAAATTATAAATGGATAGAAATTTTCGGCGGCTCTTGGATTGGAACTATTAAAATAAATTATATTGTCGGTGCAGACGGAATTAGCGCTCCGATGATTTTATTAACTGCTATTATTTCATTTATTGCCACATTATCATCTTGGACAATCAACAAATCGGTTAAAGGTTATTTCGCTCTCTTTTTACTTCTCGATACCGCAATGATGGGTGTCTTTGTATCGCTTAACTTTTTCTTATTTTATGTTTTCTGGGAACTTATGCTGCTTCCGATGTATTTCTTAATTGGAATTTGGGGCGGACCCAGAAAAGAATATGCGGCTATTAAGTTCTTTATTTATACTTTGGTCGGAAGCGTTTTTATGCTTTTGGTTATGATAGGTTTATATTTCAGCGCAACGCAAACCTTACCCGACGGTTCTCATGCATTTACTTTTAACTTTTTCGCTTTAATGAATCAATCTAATTACAATACAACAGGTATTTTGTCGCCGCTAAATCCGCACAACTTAAGATTTATAGCTTATATTTTCTTATTCATCGGATTTGCAATTAAAATACCGATGTTCCCTTTCCATACTTGGCTGCCCGACGCTCACGTTGAAGCACCTACTCCAATTAGCGTTATTCTTGCAGGCGTTTTATTAAAAATGGGAACTTACGGAATTTTGAGAATCAGCTATCCTATTTTTCCGCAAATAACAAGAGAATTAATCTGGTACATTGCCCTTTTCGGTATGATAAATATGATATACGGTGCTTTTGTAGCTCTGGCTCAGAAAGACTTCAAAAAACTTATTGCTTATTCATCCGTATCCCACATGGGTTATGTGCTTCTTGGAATGGCTTCATTAACTACAATAGGAATTAACGGCGCAATTTTCCAAATGTTTAACCACGGAACTATTACGGCTATGTTATTCCTCATTGTAGGCGTGGTTTATGACAGAGCCCATACCAGAGGTATATATGAGTTCGGAGGATTGGCAAATCAAATGCCGGTTTATACGGGATTTGTAACGGTAGCGTTTTTTGCCGCTATCGGATTACCGAGTTTAAGCGGATTCGTGTCCGAAGCGTTGGTATTCCTTGGAGCCTTTAGCGTAGAAGCAATAAGAACGGTAACGATTATCTCAACCTTGGCAATATTATTGGGTGCGGCTTATATGTTATGGACGCTGCAAAGAATTTTCTTTGGAGAATTAAACGAAAAATGGAAATCATTGCCGGATCTTAACGGACGCGAATATGCCATGTTTATTCCGTTAATGCTTATTATTATTTTCTTGGGAATTTATCCCTCGCCGATGATTCACTTAATGAATACGTCGGTTACCAGTTTAGTCAATTTTATCTCTGCTAATTCGGTCAATTTAACTATGAGTGGATTTTAAAAAAGAACTGTTATGGATTTTACAAGTTTATCAAATTCGATATCGTTAATTAAACCTGAAGTTGTAATTACAATTACTCTAATACTTCTTGTAATATTCGATCTGATCTTTGTCAAACAAAAATCAGTAATTCCCATTATAGCGCTTATCGGATTGTTTATTGCCGGTATTTTTGTCATTAGCGATTTGCAACAGTCGGGATTCGCATTTTCCCTTTCCGGAACTGGCAGTAAATCTGGGATGATTACCGCAGATTCGTTCGGTTCTTATTTTAAGATTTTAATAATTTTAGCTTCAATTTTAATTGTCTTTTTCTCCTATTCTTCCAACGAAATTCAAAAAGTTACCGACCGGCTCGGAGAATATTATGCTTTGATATTCGGAATGATTTTAGGCATGCTTATCATGGTTTCAAGCTCCGATTTGATATTGATGTATTTATCTATGGAATTACTCTCTCTCTCATCTTACGTATTAGCCGGTTTTACAAAATTACGCGAACGGAACAGCGAAGCATCGTTGAAATATTTGATTTACGGAGCTGTTTCTTCGGGAACTATGTTATTTGGTATTTCAATGATTTACGGAATGACCGGAACTACCAATTTAAATGAAATAAATTTAGCTTTACGGCATATCCAAATAAATTGGCTGACTTTATCCTTTTCATTAATTTTAATTGTAGCCGGCATAGGATATAAAATATCCGCCGCTCCGTTTCATTTTTGGACGCCCGATGTTTACGAAGGTGCTCCAATTAGTATTACTGCATTTCTTTCAGTTGCCAGCAAAGCCGCAGGTTTTGCTTTACTAATAAGGTTTCTCAAAACGGCGTTCGTTTCCGATGTAGATATGAACGGAACTTGGCATTTGATACAAGTTTTCGATTGGAAACTTCTTTTAGCCATTCTTTCCGTATTAACCATGACTCTCGGAAACTTTGCCGCACTTTGGCAAGATAACTTAAAACGAATGCTTGCCTATTCAAGCATTGCACATGCCGGATATCTTTTGCTGGGCGTTGTGGTAATGTCTAATATTGGCGTGGAAGCCGTTTTAATCTATTTTATGTTCTATTTGTTAATGAACCTCGGCTCATTTTATATTGTAATGTTAATAGCCAATAAAATTGGTTCCGAAGATATAAATGATTACGATGGCTTAGGATATGCATCTCCGTTTTTAGGAGTTTCTTTTGCAATATTCCTTGTTTCATTAACCGGTCTACCTCCTACGGCAGGGTTTGTAGGTAAATTTTATTTATTCGTTGCGCTTCTCGATGCTAAAATGGCTGCTCTTGCCGTAATTGCAGTTCTAAACAGCGTAGTTTCTCTTTATTATTATATCAGGGTTTTGAAACATATGTTTTTAACCAAGCCCGAACCCGCTAAAGAAACAATAGTTACTCCTTTACCGAATATGTTGTTTATCTTAGCCTTGTTAATTCCAATTCTTCTTTTCGGAATTTATTTTACACCGGTTGTAAATTTTGCCGAAAGTTGTATTACAATTCTCGGATTATAATTTATTATTCCTTGACTATTCAACAAATTATTTATAATTTTATATAGGACTAATTTAGTCGTATATATGCTTAAATTATCAAAATCAACCGAATATGCTTTATTTGCGCTAAAATACTTAGCGAACAATTCAAACGGGAATTCAATTAGTACAAAAGAAATATCGGACTCAATGAATATTCCATATAACCTTTTAGCGAAAATAATGCAAAAACTGGTAAGACACAAAATCATTAAATCTCAATACGGAAAAACAGGCGGGTATTCGATTAACGTCCCTCCTAAAAATTTGAGTCTAAAAGATATAATTAATGCCGTCGATCAGAAATTACAAATAACCGATTGCATGTACGAAGGAGCTACGGAAAATGACTGCATGAGATTGAATAAGTGTGAAATAAGAAATCCGTTACATAAAATTCAGAATAAATTAATTAATGTGCTACATTCCACAAATTTGGAGGAACTAATTTAATATGAAAACCGATTCAGCAGAGAAACTTTTTGAACAATTAAAATCGGAAGAGCAAATATTCTTTAATTATATGCATGAAAATTACCCTTTAATAAAACATTCAAATGTTTTTTTGAGAGATATTCAATATGCCATTAAACACTATTTCGAATTGAAAGAAATAACATTGTATTATGAAGACGTAGAAAAAATTTCGAACATGTTTATCAATTATTTGGAAACATCGGGAAAAATATCGAGACTCGATAACAAAACATGGAAAGTAAACGAAGATTTGGTCTCTAACAACAAAGTCGTTCCGGAAGAGACAACAGCATAATAATCAAAAGTCGGAGGAAGTTAAAAATGACTGAAAATACAAATAATCTTATAAATATAACCGATAAGGCAATTAATCAAATTGTAAGAATAAGATCGGAAAATAATATTCCCGAATCCCACGGCTTAAGGTTAAGCGTAAAAGGAGGAGGATGTTCCGGATTAATGTATGATTTGGGTTTTGACGACAAAACAACCGACAGCGATACCGTAATAGAGAGAAACGGATTAAAATTAATTGTTGACGGTAAAAGTCTTTTTTATTTGATGGGTACCGAACTGGACTTCTCAGACGGATTAAACGGGAAAGGATTTATTTTTAATAATCCGAATGCCACTAAAACATGCGGTTGCGGCGAGTCATTTAGCGCATAAAATTAATAATTAACTAAAAATACAAATAGGAGAAAAAAATGAGTAAATTCGAATTACCGGCACTACCTTATGGTTTTGATGCATTAGAACCTTATATTGATGCAAAAACAATGGAAATTCATCACGGCAAACACCACGGCGGATATGTTGCAAAATTAAACGCTGCAGTAGAAGGAACCGAAATGGAAGGAAAATCATTAGAGGAATTATTGAAAAACGTTTCATCCCTTCCGGTAGCTGTTAGAAATAACGGCGGCGGTCATTTTAATCATTCTTTATTCTGGACAATTATGGGTCCTAACAAAGGCGGAGAACCAACGGGTGAATTAGCCGATAAAATTAATTCAACTTTCGGATCGTTTACCGATTTCAAAGATAAGTTTTCTGCCGCAGCGGCAGGCAGATTCGGTTCCGGTTGGGCTTGGTTAATTGTAAACGACGGGAATTTGGTAATTACTTCCACACCCAATCAAGATAACACTATTATGGATTTGCCTCTCGAAGTTAAAGGCACTCCGATACTCGGTCTTGATGTTTGGGAGCATGCTTATTATTTGAAATACCAAAACAGACGTCCGGAATATATTTCCAATTTTTGGAATGTAGTTAATTGGGATGCGGTAGCGGAAAGATATAAAAACGCAAAATAAAAATCAATTTAATCATACTTAAAATACAAAAGGGTTTATCTAAACTTAGATAAACCCTTTTGCTATAAATAGTTACGTTGTTTTATATCAAGTATTATTTGCGGGCAATTTTAAGTCGGTTTATAGCTCTTTTCAATGCCAATTCGGCTCTAAGGGAATCTATTTCCTTGCTTTTATGAGCTAATCTTTCTTTTGCACGTTCCAATGCTTTTTGAGCTCTTTCAACATCAATTTCCTCGGCGGCTTCAAAACTTTCCACCAGAATAAGTATATTATTATTTAACACCTCAACCGTACCGCCGCCGGTAGCATAAACATGCTCCGCATCGGATTTGTCGACTATTTTAACCTTACCGATTTCCAAGCTGCTTAAAATAGGAGCATGATTGAACAGCACTTGGAAATTCCCTTTTGTACCAGGGACCGTTACGGAATGCGCTTGATCGTTAAAAGCGACTTTAGACGGAGTAATTACTTCAACGTGAATTTCTTTCATTATGCTACGTTCATTTGCTTAGCTTTTTCTACCGCTTCTTCTATAACGCCGACATACATAAATGCCATTTCCGGCAAATCATCGTGTTTTCCTTCTATAATTTCTCTGAAGCTTCTCAAAGTATCTTCTAACTTTACATATTTGCCTTTAACACCGGTAAATTGTTCGGCTACATGGAAAGGTTGACTTAAGAACCTCTGTATTCTTCTGGCGCGTCTAACAATCACTTTATCCTCTTCGGATAATTCGTCCATTCCCAATATGTTTATAATATCCTGCAAATCTTTATATTGCTGTAAAATTTCTTTCACTTGCATTGCGATATTATAATGTTCTTCTCCTAAAATTCCCGGCTCCAAAATTCTTGAAGTGGAATCGAGAGGATCCACAGCGGGATAAATACCGAGCTCGGAAATTTGACGGCTTAATACTGTTGTAGCATCCAAGTGCGAAAACGCCGTTGCAGGAGCGGGATCGGTTAAGTCATCTGCAGGTACATATATTGCTTGTACCGATGTAATTGAACCTTTTTCCGTAGAAGTAATTCTTTCTTGCAGTTCGCCCATTTCGGAAGCCAAATTAGGCTGGTAACCAACCGCAGAAGGCATTCTACCTAATAAAGCACTCACTTCCGATCCGGCTTGTGTAAAACGGAAAATGTTATCAATAAACAAAAGGACATCTCTTTCTTCAACATCTCTAAAATATTCGGCAATTGTCAATCCGGTAAGTCCAACTCTCAAACGTGCGCCCGGAGGTTCGTTCATTTGTCCGAATACCAAAGCGGTTTTATCAAGAACGCCGGATTCCTTCATTTCCAGCCAAAGATCGTTCCCTTCCCTCGTTCTTTCACCTACGCCGGTAAAAACCGAATATCCGCCGTGCTGGAGCGCAATATTATGGATTAACTCTTGAATAATTACCGTTTTGCCCACGCCGGCACCGCCGAACAGACCGGTTTTGCCGCCTTTGGAATAGGGTTCTAACAAGTCTATTACCTTAATACCTGTTTCAAACATCTCCTGGGACGTTGTCAGGTTTTCAAATTTCGGAGCATGATGATGAATGGGTGATTTTCTATCGGATTTAATAGGTTCCAGACCGTCAATGGTATTACCAACAACATTAATCAATCTGCCAAGCGTTTCAGGTCCAACAGGAACCGAAATGGGCATATTTGTATCGTAAGCTTTCATTCCCCTTACCAAACCATCGGTTGAATCCATAGCAACGGTTCTAACCCTGTTCTCTCCAAGATGTTGTTGCACTTCAACTATTAATTCTTCTTCTTTACCATCTAAATTTGTTCTGGGAATTTTAATTGCATTATAAATTTTCGGAAGGTGCCCGTCTTCAAAATCAATATCTACAACGGGTCCAATTACTTGTACAATTACGCCTTCTTTTTCTGTCATTTTTTACCTAAAATATATTAAATGAATTTTCAAATTTAATTATTATCAGCTCTACAATCAAATATTATTTTTGATAAAAAACCAATTTTACTTCAAATATCATAACTTTTACGGGTAGTTGAATACTTTATATATTGTAAGTACTAAGCTATTTCATCAAAATCATTTTCTTTGTTTGAACAAAAGTATTTTCCATTAATTTATAGAAATAAATTCCACTGGGCAAATTTCCTGCATCAAATGTTACTGAATAATTTCCGGGAGATTGTTTTTTATTCACCAATGTTGCTACTTCTCTACCCAATATATCAAACACCTTTAGGCTTACAAAAACCCCCCTTGTATTCCCCCCTTTGGCAAAGGGGGGATTGAGGGGGGTTGAGATTGAATATTGAATTGTAGTTGTTGGATTAAACGGGTTGGGATAATTTTGGTATAAAACAAATTCATTGGGAACGGTATTGTTCTTATCTTTTATACCGACAACCGGACTCACCTCAAAATCCGCATAAACAGGAAGATGATCGGATGAGGAATAAAGCGCGTTTGCCAAATCCGCCGAAACGGCGTTATTAGGCAGTTCGTTAATCGCTCTATTAAAATGGTTGCCGTCGTTGCCCATTACGGTATAACTACCCGGCACATAAAAAACTCCGCCGGAATCTTTTACAGATTGTGAAAACAGAATCATATCAAAACGGTCATCTAACCCGCCCGTGGAGCCGCCATCGGCAAGTTGAGTTGTACGCGTTGATTGAGTATGAATTGACCTGTAAGCTGAATTGTTATGCCAATTACCCGCCGGTTCGGGATCGACAAAATATCCGGTATTGTTCTTATCTATTAATTTTTGGTAAGCCGGTTCAGACGAAGAATATATATTAAAATCTCCGGCAAGTATATAATCGGTTCCAACTTGTAAATTATCCGTATCGGTTCTTAAATTGGTAACTTCACTTGCCCTTTTTTGTTCATTATCCGAACCTTGGCTGGCTTTTAAGTGCACCGAATAAACCAATATTGTATCATCAATTGAATTTATTCTTATCATAAATTTCGAAATATCTCTCAAGTCCGTATGGATTGGCGTATTACGGATAAATGTAAGCAGCGAATCTTTATAATACATTGCATTATCCGTATCGTAACCATCTACAAATGCAGCTTTTTTATAGGTGGAGTCTAACACATCAGTATAAAATTTATTAACATAAGTAGAACCGTCTATTTCTTGCACTATCAAAATATCCGGATTAACGGCATTTATTATTTTTTTCAAATTTGCATTTTTTGTAGCAGTTACGGTACCGTTAGCTTTATAGTTAAGTATATTATAAGTCATTACACGAATTCTTGTTTGGGCAAAAATAGTAACGGTAAAGGTTAATATGAGCATAAATATTAATTTTTTTCGCATTTGGAATTTTCCTTATTGAGTATCGGTAGATAAAATAAATCTTACAATTCTGTCATTGTTAGTATCCAGAACGTAAAGAGTTTTATTAAAAAATGCAACCGCGTGAGGAGAATCGAATAAATCCGGTCCGCCAAACGCTTGTAATTGATCGCCGAATGAATTGAATTTATAAACGCTATCTTTTCCGGCATCCACCACAAAAATATTATTTGAATTATCTAATGTTACGTCTTCGGGTCTCACAAACTTTCCTATTTGCATCAAATCGGATTCACTTGCAGGTAGTTTTGGTTGGTAGCCGACAAAATCCGGAGTTTGAACAAATTGCAGCCATTGTACTTTAAAGCTGTTATTTCCGATTAAGGTCATTATAAAATCGAAACTTTTTTTATTAAATGACGTTAGCGAACTAATTTGATTAGCCGACATTAATCCGGTGCCTTCAGCCTCTAGCAACGGGACCTTTCCCACAACCAAAGAATCTCCCTTAACGGTATTAACGTAATGAAGCGTCAGAACGGAATTATCACGGTCAATTGGATTTGAATTTTTCGGACCTTTCCGGGAAACCAAAATCGAATTATCAAAGAAAACGCAAACGCCCGTAAATTCTCTATCTGGTCTCGTAAATGCGAACGGATCGTCTTCGGGTTTTTGAGGTAAAATACGTTTTAACTCGGCAGTTTGTATTATATGTCCGGCTTTAACCATATTTATTCTGTATAAAGCGCTGAAGGTAACATCGCTGGAATTTATAACGGTATCGAATTGAGCACAAACATACAAATTTAGTTTATAATCCTGAGCCAATGCTATTGGATGTTTAATTGATTTAGCGCCGAGCATTTTACCGGAAATATCCAACATAACAATACGGTCATTTTCCGTATCCGCCACATAAATAAAAGGTTCCCTTCCTACAATTATATCTTGCGGTTTGTTAAAACCTTTCCAATCAGGATTTTGCTTAACATAAACAGTATCGCTAATATTCCCAACTTGATTGGAATCATCAAAAATATTCAAATCATTCAAATCCAATTTTTGATCGCAAGAAAAAAGTATCAACACAAGTGCAAATATTTTCAGAAAATCAATGAGTTTCATTTCAGTATAATCTTAATGTTAATGAAAATCTGTGGGCCGAACCTAATCTTGTAAAATTCGAATAAGCATAATCAAAATTTACTTGAGCAATACCGAGCGGTAAAGAAACGCCGGTACCGACCGAAAAATTCTGTTCGTCCACATTAAATTTATATCCGCCTCTTAAAAAGAAAATTTCCTTCCAAGCATACTCCATACCCATAGTCACATTTTCGCTGTTATCGTTCGGATGATTTAACTGGACGGAAGTAGTTATTCTGTTAAAATCATTTTGATACGGTTCAAAAGCAAATCCCAACCGGAACATTGTAGGAGGAGAAAAAGATTGCCAATCCGATTTTTCTCTTTTACCCCAGAGTACCACTTTCCCGTCAGGAGAAAGTTCATTACCGAAATTTGTTATTGCAACCGCAAAGCGGGTAGAACCTAATCCTGTCCAATACAAAGTGCCTAAATCAATTACAACTCCTCTCATTTTCAATTTATCTAATGTTTCTTCAATATAGCGAACTGTAGCACCAAAGCTGAACTTATCGGTCATTTGTCGTGAATAACTAATGCCGACTGCAATATCACCAAACGAAAAGAACTCACCTGTTCCGAAAGGTAAAAATTCCGTAGTAACAGGCATATCTTCCATATGCAAAGCTGTAAATGAGATACCGACGGCATCCGTTTTAGAGAGATGATAAATTCCACCGACGAACTCGTGATTAATATCTGCTACCCAACTATTATGCGAAATGAGCAATTGATTATTTTTGGCTTGAACAATACCGGCCGGGTTCCAATAAAGGGAAGAGGCATCGTTTGCTATAGCAACAAACGATTCACCCATTGCTGATGCGCGCGCTCCAACCCCGATTTTCAAAAATTGTACGCCCGAAATTCCAGCGCGTTGCCCGCCCAATGTTGGAAAAAGTTGGGCGAACATAACGTTCAACGGTAAAATTATCACTATGAAAATTATTTTCTTCATTAACTTATTTTATTTAGTATTACCTTAAATTTCTTAATATTAAATGGTTCTTTGCATTTTGGTCCATGATAGTTTTTATACGATTTTTCTTTTTATTGTAATTCTAGTTACACGTACTCCCATTATTTTTCGTTTATATTATTTCAGAATTTAAAACTAACTCCGAATTTTATATTCCTCCTTGTTAAATATCTAGCTGGATTAAACGGGAAAGGCGAAATAGGCGCTTGTAAATCAGGATATAGCGGATCATTCCACGACGAAGGCGTCGGGTCTCCATACTCGTAAGCCTTACCCGTTACCGGATTAATAATTGCGCTGTTTTTAGTATCCAGCAGGTTATTGACTTCCATAAAAATTGCAAACCTCAAAGAACCGATTTTAATATATTTTTCTAAATTAAGATCAATCCAAAACCAATCATCGCCTACTTTTCCGAAAATATTTTTTCTGTCTCTTATATATTCGGGTCTGCCATTTAAATCGTAGTTACCGGTAAAAACATAAGGCGTGTAACGTTTACCGGATTCAAAAAATCCGCGAATATACAAATTTATATCGTCCAAAAAACCCGGAGCAAAACCAAACAAAGGTTTTCCTTCCGGGATGTAAAAATTTAAACTTGCCGATGCGGTTAAGGGTCTGTCCCAAGCAACAAAATCTTCTTTAACCGATTCGTCGAGGTCTCCTCTGAGAATGAGAACACCTTCGTCGGCAGACGAACTCTTTCCGGTAACAATTGCATAAGAAAACGAAACATTTCCGTTAAACCATTTACCGATTCTCTTTTTATATTCAATTTCAAGACCGCGCGACCGCGCATAGTCAATATTGGCATAGGTTATAAAAGATTGGGTAGCAAGTCTGGCCGAAGTTATTTTTGCCGTTCTGGTTCTTACATAATCAAAAATATCTTTGTAATAAGCAGTAACGGTAAGAACATCATTTTCACTAAATTGAGTTTTTAAGCCCAACTCATAAGCGACTGTAGTTTCCGGATTAAGGTTGGGATTACCGAATTTTTGAAAAGATGATTGCGCGCTTGTGGGATTTAACTTAGCATAAACAAATTGCGGTTTAGGCCATTTACTGAAATGACCGTATGAGAAAAATAATATTTGGTTATCCGTTACCGGATGGGAAATTCCCAACCTTGGACTTAGTCTTGCCTTAAAATGCCTGTTTCCAAACCATTTAAAAGAATCTTCTTTATACCGTTTTCTAATTTCATCGGGAATAGTAATAACATCAGGATTATCGACCGCGTCGTCAACAAATTTGCCTGGGAACCAATAATCGAGCCTTAAACCGAAATTTAATATCATTCCGCTAAAGTTGATATTGTCTTGGGCATAAAAGGATCCGACCGCAGGATAAACTCGATAAATATCATTATTCAGTCCAAGTTTACCGATCCAAGGTTTATAAATATCTACGACTTGCATTTCCTGGAATCTTAAATTAAAACCGGTTTTAAATTTATTTTTTTCGTCAAAAAAACTTGTTAAATCCCCTTTAATAGAATACTCTTCAATAAAATGGTCGTGCCAGGTAAAAGGATTTCCGACATCCCAAAATCCATCTCCGGGAATTACTCCGACCGTATCCCTGTTGGTATTATAATACTGTACGGGAAAAGTAACGATATCTTTCGGTTCGGTATAATTAAACCAATCGGTGCCGTTAGCGTCGGCTCTCAAATTGGAAAAGAATTTATTCAGTTTAAGTTCATAAAACGTTCTTGAATTTAATGTGTGCGTCCAACTTATTGACTGAAATTTATTGTTATGAGTAAATACATTTGCGTTATCTAAAATATTCTGAAATCTGTATTGATACCCCGGACTTGGTTGGACATATTCCAGATTTGTTTGTAACGATTGTGAATTTTGGTTAATATTTACGGACTGACTATAAGAATAAACCAATTTCATAGTAGGACTGATTTTATAAGTTATTTTACCCAACCAAAACCAATTATTTTCCGCACGCGGAGCAAAGCGGGTTCCGAAAAAAGTAGAAGAATTCAATTGTTTTGCAGTCGGTTTGTAGTAACCTTGAGTGATACCATCGCTCAATCCTGCGTAAAAACTACCGAACAAGGAAATTACTCCGGGAATTTTAATTCCCAATGCGGGTAATATTTTACCGGTTATAGGTTCAGGTCCGCTTAAATTTGCTTCTACAATATCCGTATTAAAAACATGGTAAGACTTACGGCTTCCGAAATTGTCACGTTTATAAGATAGATAACCAGCATATTTATCGGAGCCTTCGCGAGTTTTAACATTCACAACACCGGATGTTGCTTGACCGTATTCCGCATTAAATCCGCCGGTAATAACTTCAACCTCCTCAATTGCGTTAGCGCTTAATTGCAATCCGAATCCCGTACCGGCAAGAGGGTCTTGAACCGAAACTCCGTCTAACAAAAATGCATTTTCATAAGAACGACCGCCACGGATATGAATTTCATTATCCGATTTCACCACACCCGCTTGCTGGGATACAACATCTTGAATATTTTCTATTACTGCAGCTTGAATATCGTCCTTTGAAATAGTTTTAATACTTTGAGTTTCTTCAACATCAACAAGGGGTTTATCGCCAACAACAATTACATCTTGATCCATAGTAAGCACAGTTTCTTTCAACTTTACGTCAATTTGCAATGTTCTGCTGGCTTCAACTTTCAAACCCGTAAACTCAACCGTTTTATATCCTATTAGAGAAACTTGCATAGTGTAGGTACCGGGAGATATTCTGTTTATCACATATTTTCCGTTAGCGTCGGATGCAGCACCGTAATAAGTTCCTTTCAATAGAATATTTACTCCCGGAAGAACCGAGTTTGTTTTTGCATCCCTAATTGTACCGGCTATTTTGCCGGTTTGTTGCCCGGATAAAAGCAAGGGAACAAAAAACAGTAAAAGTATCTTTAAATTAAACTTCATTATTTATAATTAAATTTATCAAAAATTATTTTTTCCAATAAACTATCGACGTTATTATTAGCGTTACATTGATGCAACGGCAAACCTATAAAAAATAAATTTTTAGTATTATTAAGCAAAGCTATCTTTCCGGTCACTTGGGAACTTTGTAATTCGTAAACCGAGGATGACGTTAGTGTATTCGGGAAATATGTCCTTACAAAACCGATAGTCGATCCGGTTTTTAAGGTAGGAAAATCGCTAAACTGTCCTTCAGGTTTAAGTAACGCTCCCGGGAACAAAAAAGAAACGGATTTTTTTTGACCGAGACTATCAACCGGAATGAAACTCTGGATTGAAGATAAATTAAAATCGAAACTGTTCGACGAATCCCGGAATGTCATCGAAAACGCAATCTTACCTCCGCTTTGAAGATAACTTTGGGTTACGCTGTTAATTACATCAAGACTCGGATTATCGTCGGAATACCAAAAAATATAATCGAATAGTGAAAGAGTTTCCAATAATGTTATATTTTGATAAGGCAAAACGGTTTCGGCTAAATTTAATTCATCAAAATTATTTGCTAATATTCCGCCGTTCAACGTGTTAAAACTGTTCCTGTAAAAATCTTCAACATTGCTGCCTGCCTGATAATCATCTACAATTAATAATTTACCTTTCGGTTTTTTAACAAACCAATTACCCGAAGAGGGTAATGATACAAAGCCGGATTTAGCTCCGGATATATCTTCCGCCTGAACAAATAATTGATTATTGTCATCCAATTTCAAACCATGTAATTTCTCTGACCAAACATTATCCGGGTTCCCTCCAATAAAAATATTCATCAACGGATTGCTTGTATTTTTATCATCAATTTTTAAGGTTACAAGTCTAACGTTTCCGTTTAATACTACCGCATCGTTAGTATCGTTAAGAGCGAGATAAATTTTCACAATAGATTCATTACCATCCAAATCATTAGCATTCCAACCGACAGTCATTACAGGGAAAGACTTAGCGGGCAGCACCGAGAGATCATTCCATTCTATAGTTGGAGCAGAGTTCTTAATAGGAAATTTCTGTTCAGCCGGCGTGGCATCAATATTTCCTATATCGTAATAAAATTCGCCATCGTCGTATTTACCATTTTTATTTTCATCAATAAATGGCTCCGGTCCGAAATTTATTCCGTTACGGACTATTTTTTTATCGTATTTTAAATTGCCGCTATTATCCGCAGCAACAATTACGAAAGTATAAGTAGTATCCACAGTTCCGATAGGTAAAGAAAAAACAGAATCGTTCTTAGTTGTAAAATTCCATACGGAATCCAGACCTTCCCACTTAAAAAGGAAACCGACCACAAGTCCGTCGGGATCATCTCCCCACCAATTTACATGAAGCCGGCTTCTTTGTTGGCTAATTGTACTATCGGGATAGAGGAAAAGATGAGTATCCGGAGCCATATCCTTAACTTTATTCTCGGTTATAGATTCGTTACACGAATACACCGTAATAATAATAAACCCGATTAATACTATTTTTATTACTTGCGGCACGCAACACTCACTTTAACAATAACATTTTCTTTACTTTTAACATTCCTGCATATTTTAAACGATAAAAATAAATTCCGCTCGGTAAACCGCTTGCATCAAAAGTAACTTTATAATTGCCCGGTTTTTGATTTTGATTTACTAAAGTTGCCACTTCCCTGCCAAGTATGTCGTAAATTTTAAGCGTTACATTAGGCGAAGCAAATTTAGAATTTACTATCGGAACACTGTATTTAATTATTGTGCTCGGATTAAAAGGATTCGGATAATTTTGCGAAAGCGTGAATTTAGTCGGAACAATCTCTTGATCATTTATACCGGTAACAAAGCCTACAAAATCATCGTTTTTTCTCGGAACTAACTTATAATTCCCAAAAGAATAAAAAAGAACGCCTCTTAATTCCTCGAAAGAGTTCCATGTATTAATTCTTATCGGTTTCCCTTCCAAAGCGGTTGACCATAAATTATGATAATCGTGTGTTCCGTCTTGCAACTCAACCCTCATATTAACACCGGAAGAATCGGCAACAAACATTTCTCCGAAATTTCTATTGCCTCCAGTACCTTCGTCCGGACCGGACTTACCATCGGCGTTATCATCGGTAACGGTAACATTGGATAATTTAACCAATACCCCTTCGTACGATTCAGCTGGTAAATCACCGCTGTTCGATCCGTCGATTGTAGCTGTCGACAATTCAACAAACTGCGGCAATGTATTTCCGCTGCTTGTTACCGTAACATTTGCTCCGTTTGTAAGATTTCCAATTCTAGTTACACCGAAATTTTCGTTTACGATTCCGGTAACAGTAACCTCGTCGCCTCTTCTAAGAGCATCGGCTTCTGTACCAAAAACTTGAATTCCGCTCCACGGTCCCGAACCGTTTTGAATGTATACTTGTGGTCCGGTTAAATTTCCGTCTCCTTGAATATCGGTAGTATCAGCCGTTACAATTCCGGTAACCGTAACTTGATAACCATTGTATCCGCTAAACCCGCTTCCGAAGGGTGAGAATTGGACATCTTGAATTGTTAAAGGTCTGTTAAGGGTAAAATAAAAATACGGATTTACATCACCGTTAACCGGATTAGTAGAAACGGCACTGTCCGCATCAACAGCTTCTATGTAATAAGTCACCAAAGATGAATCCGGTTGACCGGGAATTGTTGCACTCCAAGTAGAACTTACCGAATCTATTAATTGCATAGGAACTTTAACAACCGAATCACCGGAAACACTATAATTTAAGCTCGCAGATAAAACTGGAGCCGTACCGTCTGCGTCAAAAACATGCGCAGTAACCGTAACGTCTTCATTAAATCCCACAACTCCCTTATCTCTCAACACATTATCAATATTGGGTGGACTAACAGTTCCGAACTTTATATCGTCTGGCGATACCGGATTAATCATAAACCAACCGTTCGGAATATTAGTTCGTGTTTCGATAAAACCTCTAATGTAATCTATTTTTGTTCCTGGTAAAGGCGCCGGTGTTCTGCGGTAATAATCCGCGTTGTTTCCAACAATTATATTGGAATTATTTTCATCAAAAATCGAAAAAGTATTAAAACCGAGAATTCCCGGGTCTGAAGTCGTAACATTTCTAATTTCCACGTAAACACCTTCCCATTTTTCGGCAAGGAAATTAGGATTCGATGTTCCTTTTTCAACCAACGAATCTAATGTAAGCACAACAGGTTTTGGTCGCGCTCTTGCTCCTAAAATATTAGAAGCTTGAAAATCCACAACGTTTAGCTGTGTAG
>JALSTI010000017.1 GCA_026983795.1 Melioribacteraceae bacterium | reverse complement strand
ATTGTAATAGTTTACACTATTTGCTATTTTAAGAGCAATTCAAATAATTTAACATATAGACGCGGTACACGCAATACGTATATTGAGATGTTCTGCTTCATTAGAGAAATCCTGAAAATGAACAATATATTTGACATAGAAATTGATATTCCAAAGACGGAACTTGATTTTTTTCTTGAAAATGTGAAAATAGAACATATTATGAAAGGTGAATACTTTCATAGAGCTGATAAAACTTGTAATAAAATTGGAATAGTAAAATCTGGATTACTAAAATCTTATGTCATTGATGAAAACGGAAATGAGAAAATAATTGAGTTTTATCCTGAAAATTCATTTGTTTCTGCCTTTACAAGCTTTATTACACAAGAGATAACAAATTGGAATATTCAGACAATAGAAAACTCTAAAATTATTATAATATCAAAGGAATTCCTTAACCAACTTTATACAAGAAATACTTGTTGGATATTCTTTGGATTGAAAATATTTGAAACTCAAACATTGAAAAAATGTAATAGAGAAAAGTCATTACTTATAAATAATGCTACTGAAAGATATCGAATTTTTAGAGAACAATATAAAGATATTGAAAACCGATTGTCCTTAAATCAGATTGCACGCTATTTGGGAATACAACCTGAATCACTCAGCAGAATAAGAAAAGTTTTTTTTCTTAACATACATCAAGGCAATTGAATAATTGAATTCTGAACTTTGCATAAATTTTAAAATCTAAAATTATGGAGAGGATTATGACAATAATCAACGGTTCAGAAAATTTAGCAAATGTTGAAAATGACAAGTTAAAAGCACTCATTAATTTTTACAAAGCCTTTAATCATCGTGATATGAATTTAATGCGAAGTGTTTGGCTAAACAGTAAAGAAGCATCAATGAATAATCCTGTTGGCGGTATAATGAGAGATTGGAATAATATTGAAAGTGTTTACGACAAAATATTCAATGGAACAGCAAAAGTATATGTTGAGTTTTATGATTTTACTTTACATTCAGCTGATAATATGTTTTTGGTTACCGGTAGGGAAAAAGGATATTTTGAAAAGGGAAACACAAAAATTGAATTGGCAATTAGAACTTCAAGAGTTTTTATTAAGAAAAATAAAGAATGGAAACAAATTCAACATCACGGGTCAATTGATAATCCAGATTTATTAAAAAAATATCAAGATGCGATAATAAATAAATAACGAACGCACAACAATGTATATAAGTCATTGGGCGAGTGGCAGTTAAGTTGAACATTATGAATAAAATAAACAACAGTGCAAAAATGAAAATAAGTGCTATAAAACCCCGCACTACGCATAGCCAAACCGTTTGCAATAAACCTGTTAAATATTAATAAAGAATGAGAAAGGGAAATTATCACAAAAGCTTTATTTATTAGAATAGGAATTAAAAACGGACAAAAACTTTCGAAGACAACTGATGCTTAATTGTTTGGATATCCCGGATTTCAACTAAGTTTATTTTTTAATCTGAACATAATTATTTACTTAATAACCGTTCGTAATTGTTTTTCATATCAATTTATTCTCATGCAAATTCATTTTTCCGCTATTACTTTTTTTATCTAAAAGATTATTATTTTTATAACTATAAACAACCGGGTTGAGATTAAAACTAATCACAACCTAGTAAAATCAATATTTAAAAAATTGAGGTTTTCATGAAAAAGTATTTTGTAATCTTTTCATTTTTAATAATATTTTTTTCAATTGTATTTGCAAAAGGGCAAGATGCCGATTCTCTAATGAAACCGTCCACATTTAACGGACTAAAATTCAGAGGAATCGGTCCGGCGTGGAATTCGGGACGTATTGCGGATTTTGCGGTAAATCCGGATAATCCGAAAATTTATTATGTGGCAACCGCCAGCGGTAATTTATGGAAAACCACTAACAACGGAATAACTTGGGAAGCAATTGGTGACACTTTACCATATTCGCTTGGGTGTGTTGAAATTGATCCGGTTAATCACCATGTGGTTTGGGTCGGATCGGGTGAGAATAATCATCAACGGGCGCTCGGTTACGGCGACGGAGTTTATAAATCGACCGACGACGGAAAAACGTGGAAGAATATGGGTCTTAAAAACTCCAGGCAAATCGGCGGTATTGTTATCGATCCGAGAAATTCCAATGTTGTGTACGTTGCCGCCGAAGGTTCGGTTTGGGGACCCGGAGGTGACCGGGGTTTATATAAAACTACAGACGGCGGAAAAACTTGGAAGAGAATTTTGAAAATAAGTGAAAATACCGGCGTTAACAATATTACTTTCGACCCGCGGAATCCCGATATACTTTATGCAACATCCGAGCAAAGAAGACGACATATTTATACTAAAATTGGCGGTGGACCTGAATCGGCTGTTTATAAATCCACGGATGCCGGGAAAACTTGGATCAAAATTATGAAAGGATTGCCTAAAGTTGATTTAGGCGGTATGGGTATTGCCGTTTCTCCGGTTAATCCCGATGTAGTTTATCTTAGCGTTGAAGCCGCTTATGATAAAGGCGGGTTTTTTAGATCAACAAATATGGGCGCCGAGTGGAAACGAATGAGTAATACTTGGTCTTCCGGGCAATACTTTAACGAAATTTATTGTGATCCTAAAGATGTTAATAAAGTCTTTCTGGTTGATGTACGTTCGAAATATACATTGGATGGCGGCAAAACTTGGAAGACAATCGGACTTGAGGGTAAGCATGTTGATGACCATGCAATTTGGATTGACCCAAAAGATACTGATCATATTTTATTCGGTTGCGACGGCGGAATTTATGAAACTTTCGACGGGACAAAGCATTGGGAATTTAAACCGAATCTTCCAGTTACTCAATTTTACAGGGTGAATGTGGATAACGAACTTCCTTTCTATTATATATACGGCGGAACTCAGGATAATCAAAGTATGGGCGGACCGTCAAGAACTATCAGCAGAGACGGTATAGTAAACAGCGATTGGATTATGACTGTAGGCGGTGACGGTTTCTTTCAAGCTGTTGATCCAACCGATCCTAATATTGTTTATTCCGAATGGCAATACGGAAATATAATCCGTTACGATAAAAAAAGCGGGGAAGTAACACACATACGTCCCGAACCTGCCAAAGGGGAGAAATCATTTAAATGGTATTGGGATGCACCGTTTATTTTAAGTCCGCACTCACATACCCGTTTGTACATAGCCGCCGAAAAAGTTTTTAGAAGCGACGACCGCGGTGAAAGCTGGAAAGAAATTAGCGGCGACCTTACAACTAAAACGGATCGAAATTCATTTAAAGTAATGGGGAAATATTGGAGTATAGATGCTGTTGCTAAAGATGTTAGTACTTCGCTTTACGGTTTAATAGTTTCGCTGGCGGAATCTCCCGTTAAGGAAAATTTATTGTATGCCGGTACCGATGACGGATTAATTCAAGTTACCGAGGATGCTAAAACCTGGCGAAAAATTGATAATTTCCCGGGCGTTCCCAAATTTACTCTGGTCAGCGATATTTTGCCCTCACGGTTTAATGAAAATGTTGTTTATGCTTCGTTTAATAATTCCGAGCAAGATGATTTTAAACCCTACATAATCAAAAGCACCGATAAAGGAAAGTCATGGAAATCCATTGCCGGTAATTTGCCTGAAGACGGAGCTGTAAATACAATAGTGGAAGATTCAAAAAATCCGGACTTGCTTTTTGCCGGGACCGAATGGGGCGTTTATTTTACAACCGACGGCGGCAGAAAGTGGACTCAACTAAAATCCGGATTGCCACGAGTTAAAGTGCCCGATATGGTTGTGCAGGAAAGAGAGAACGATTTGGTGGTTGCAACTTTCGGAAGGGGGTTTTATGTTTTGGACGACTATTCTCCGTTACGTGAAATATCAAAAGAATTGTTAAATAAAGATGCTTACCTGTTCCCGGTAAAAGATGCTTTAATGTATCATCAATCTTCCGGCAGATATGGACAAGGTGCAACATACTTCAAAGCACCAAATCCTAAATTCGGAGCTGTGTTTACTTATTATTTAAAAGATGTTCCTAAAACCCTTAAAGAGATGCGAAAAGAAAAAGAGAAAAAATTATTTAAGCAAAGTAAACCTATTCCACAACCTTCATACGATGAAATCCGCAAAGAAAAAGAAGAAGTCCCGCCGTATTTGGTATTCACCGTTATGGATGAGAACGGTGAAACCGTTAGAAAAATAAGTGCAAAACCCCAGAAGGGAATAAACAGGGTTAATTGGGATTTGAGATACGACAGTTTTAATCCGGTTAAGCTTAAAAAAAATAAATTTAATCCGTTTGCAAAAACAAGCAGCAGTTTGTTGGCGCTGCCGGATAAATATTCGGTTAAGATGTCGATTGTTGTGAGAGGTAAAGAAAAATTATTAGCCGGACCTGTAAATTTCAACGCAAAATTATTGAAGAATACAACTTTGCCTGCTAAAGATATGAATAAGAAAATAGCGTTCGAACGGAAAGCATTGGATCTTGCAAGAAGAGTTGTAGGCGCACGAAAAGAAGCCGAAGAATTAGCATCCAGAGTGGAAGTTATTAAGCAAACGGTTAATAATACTTCTGCCGCTCCTTTTGACTTGATGAAAAAAGTTAATAGCATATCCAACGAATTAAATGATTTATTATTTAAATTTAAAGGTCAACCGGCTAAAGCCAGTCTTGAAGAGATACCGCCGTCGCCTGTTCCTCTTAACTGGAGGGTTGGGGATATGTTAAATCCGACGTGGAATTCGTCTTCGGAAATAACGCAGAATCAAAGAACGGCTTATAAAATATTAAGTGAAGAATTACCAAATATTGTAATGCTATTAAAAAACATTAAATATAAAGAATTGAAATCGATTGAATCACAATTAGAAAACGCCGGTGCGCCTTGGACGCCGGGCAGAATACTTGATTAAATTAAAATTAATTTTAAGTGGCGTCGAGTGGTAAACCCCGGCGTCACTTATGTGGTTTTATTCATCGCCGTGTGCATTTATTGTTGGGAGCATTCCATTTCAAAATTTTACCAAACCATTGGAATGTAACCGTCTTTAATATAGTTGGAAATCATTTCGCCGACGTACTCAACTTCAATTCCGAGTGAAGTTAATTTTTCCTCTGTCTTTTCCCGTTCGGCAATAAATTTACAAGCCACCACTTTTTCTTCCATTAATCTGAATTCCTCAACGTATTGTTGAATTATTTCGTCTTCCAATAATAATTTTTCTGAAGGACCGAAAAAGATTAACTTAATATCGTTAAGCCAATTGTTCCGCTTGGTATTTACGGCATACAGTAAACCTGTCCGCGCTTTTTCAAGCTCCGCACTGCCGATAATTATTAATAATTTGTTGTTCATAAAACCTCAATAAATTTTGGTAGTTGGTTAAAAGTAATTTATTCTCGCTCCTTTAATTTTA
>JALSTI010000016.1 GCA_026983795.1 Melioribacteraceae bacterium | reverse complement strand
CAGTTGTAACTGCAATGGATATTCAAAATAATGAAGAAAATATATTTACAAATATAGACAGTGTAGTATTTGCTAAATAATTAAAATATTTAATTAATTAACGGGGCGGGACCTTCTAAGGACGCCCCAGATTCAGCCGACCGACAGAAGCTGAATCGCAAAAGTGTAACAAAAACCTAAGGAGGTCGTTATGTCACTCATTAATTCCCTTTTTGCCGGTGTTTCCGGTATTAAAAATCATCAAGCAATGTTAGACGTTATTGGCAACAATATCGCTAATGTTAATTCTATAGGCTTTAAAGGCTCAAGAGTAACATTCAGCGATACTTTTAACCAATTCGTACGATATGGTACAAATCCTACCGATACTTCCGGCGGTACTAATACCTTTCAAATTGGACTTGGTATGAAATTAAATTCAGTTGATAGAAACTGGAATCAAGGAACATTTGAAAGAACCGGAATTACAACGGATTTGGCTTTGCAAGGTGATGGCTTATTCGTTTTGGAAAGAAACGGTGAACGTATGTATTCAAGAGCGGGAGCTTTCGTTTTTGATGCCGACGGAAAACTAGTGAATCCCCAAAACGGCGCAATTGTACAAGGTAAAGTTGCTACGGAAGACGGTGCAATTCCTCCTGGTAATAATTTGGAAGATATCGTTATCGATTCCAACTTAAGATTACCGGCTGTTGCAACAACTAAAACATCCTGGGGAGGAAATCTGGATAGTACTTCTCCGCTTACCCGGTCGGAAAACTATGTGGAAACAGGGAGTATTAACGGCACTATGAACGTTGGTGATAAGGTTACCGAATCCAATTCGGTTTACGACGAAATGGGTAACGAATATAAATTTAATGTAACTTATGAAAAAACCGCTGCCGATACATACAATTTAACTTATGAATTAACTGATCTGGACGGTAATCCTACAAGTCCTGCTATAGGACCAACAACGGTACAAGCCGTATTCGATTCTACTGACCCGGACGGTGCAATGAAATCGTTAGATGGAAATAGTCCGCCTCAGAAAATTAATATATCGGATTCCACTTTAGGAATTAATTTTGATTTCGATCCGACCGGAGTTACGCAGAAGTCAAGTAATACGGTTACTTCCGCGGTCGATAATAACAGGGAACCTACCATTGTTAAAGGAACGGTATCCGTTTTTGATTCGTTGGGCAATGCACACACACTTACTTTAACATATACTAAGTTGGATAGTAACAGTTGGAGCTGGAAGGCGGATGTTCCGGCATCGAGCGGTACTTTGTCTGATAACTCAGGCTCGTTAACTTTTAACTCAGACGGTTCATTAGCCAGTGTTTCACCAAATCCGCCGGTTATTGTTTTACAACCCGAAGGCGGTGCAAGTCAATCCAATATTGAATTAAATTTCGGCGAAAAATTTGACGGTATTACCCAAACTTCCGCAAATTCGGTAATTTCTGCATTGAGCCAAAACGGATCGGCTGCTGCTACTTTATCGAATATTAGTATCGATCAATTAGGATACATTGTTGGCGTATTTACAAACGGGCAATCGAGAAAATTAGCTCAAATTCTTGTCGCTAATTTTCCAAATAGAAACGGACTAACCAGCATTGGCGAAAATATGTATACGGTTTCGGCTAATGCGGGAGATCCGTTAATTGGAGAACCCGGGGAGGGATCTAATACAACCATTCAATCGGGAGCTTTGGAACAATCAAATGTAGACTTATCCGAAGAGTTTACAAGAATGATAGTTTCACAAAGAGGTTATCAAGCAAACGCAAGAGTGATTACCGTTTCCGATACTTTACTTCAAGAAATCACTAATTTAGTCAGGTAAAATTATTGATCTATACAAGAGGGCGTTGAAATTTTTTTCGGCGCCCTCCCTCCCAATCCGGCTTTCGAAAGATATTCTGCAATTGTATAATATTAACCATTTCTTATTTCCACGGTTCATAAAACCTTAAAATCCGTCTGTTTTTCGCATCTTTCTACCGTCAAAATGTGGCATAACGATTGAAGTGTACTTAAAAAATTCTAAAGGAGAAATTATGGCTGATAAAAAAGAAAATAAGGAAAAAACCGAAGAAAAGAAGAAAAAAGGATTAAATTCTAAAATTTTTATAATCGGTCTACCGCTTTTTATCGTTCAACTTGTGATTGTTTATTTTGTTACCGCAAACTTTTTGATAAAACCGAGTAATGCAGTTCCCAACAAAGAAGGTACGGAAGTGCATCAATCTAAAGGCGATGACGAGGAAGCCGAATCCGAAGAAGAGGATAGCGGCGACGAAGGTTCTTTCATTTATACAATTGACGATCTGATTATTAATCCTGCAAGAACCAGCGGTAAAAGATTGCTACTCCTTTCCGTAGGATTTGATGTGAAAAGCGAAGAGGCGAAGAAAAAACTAGAGGAGAAAGATGTTGTATTAAGAGATATGATTATTTCAACTCTTTCCAGAAAAACATTGTTTGAATTAAGCGGACCCGACAGAAAAGATTCGTTGAAAGTTGAATTGAAAAAAAGTTTGAAAGCTTTAATACCTAAAGTAAAAGTTAAAAATGTTTATTTCAGTAAATATGTGATTAACTAAAATGGCTGAAGTCTTATCGCAAAACGAAATTGACCAGCTGCTGAATAACGTTAACCAGCAAGGCGAAAAAGCAGTCGGTGAAAATGAAGAATTACCGAAGGAAGTAGTCCCGTTCGATTTTCGTTTGCCCAACAGAATTTCGAAAAATCAACTTAGAACTATCAGAAATATTAACGAAAATTTTTCGGAACTTTTCGGTTCATATTTAATATCGAAACTGCAAACAATTATAAATATAAAAGTTGTTTCCGTAGACCAAATCTATTATTCCGAGTATGTGCTTTCCGTTTCTAATCCGGCGTGTCTTTTTACATTCGAAATTAAGAAAACCGACATCAAAGGAATTTTGGAATTTAGTAATGAATTTGCATATACGTTAATCGATAGATTGCTTGGCGGAAACGGAAACGGAACGAAAAATTCAAACGTTATTACGGTTATAGAACAAAAAGTCTTAACGTCCGTTGTTGAAACTATAATGGATGATTTGAAAAAAGCATGGCAAATAGTAGACGAGCTCGATTTTCAAGTTCTTAAGTTTGAACCGGATATTGACTTTGCCCAAATTACTTCACAAAGTGAAAGTGTATTGCTAATTACTTTCGAAGTTAATATTGGCGAACAATCTTATTTAATGAATTTATGTTTTGCCACTTATGCTTTCGATGCTATTTTGTCAAAGCTTACAAGTCAAAATTTATCTTCAATAAGACCCTTAAAATATAAGGGAACAACAGCAAAAAATATTTTAAGCGAACAATTGTACGAAACCGAATTGCTTCTTAGCGTTGAGTTTGGAAAAGCGTCAATTTCTTTTCAGGATTTAATGCAATTAAAAAACGGCGACGTATTGTTTCTGGATAAAAAGATTGGGGAAGAAGTAATAATAAGAGTGGATAGCAAAGATTTGTTTTACGGAATCCCCGGAAAGTTAGATAGACACAAATCCGTTAAAATAACACGTAGAGTAGAAGAAGAGGAGTAAAAAATGGCTGAAGAACCCATTCAGAATAATGAAGAATTAAACGAAAATCAACAAGCCGGAGAACAGCAGCCTTCTGCCGGAACTGCTAGCGAACAGAGCGAAACAACGGCGGTTGAAAATGCCCCGGTTGATTTTAACGAAAACGATCAAAGCAGAGGTGTGGAAGCGCAAACAGCCGAGTTTCCGGATTTTGACGAATCTTTAAAACGCGGTTTTGCCGAAGAAGAGAAACTGGAGTTTCTCAAAGACCTTCAGCTTAATGTTTATATAGAACTCGGCAGAACAAAAATGCAAATTAAAGATATTCTTGAGCTTGAAAGAGGTTATGTGATTGAACTTGAAAAGTTAGCAAGCGAACCCGTTGATATATTTGTCAATAATAAAAAAATTGCGGAAGGCGAAGTTGTGGTAATTGATAAACATTTTGGTATAAGAATTACCAATCTTGTAGAAGCTTCCGAACGATTAAATGGAATTAAATAATGAATTACTGGGATATTGCAAAGATTTTTTTAATTCTTTTCGTAATGCTGGGTGTAATGTATTTATTGCTCTATTTAGTAAAGAAATATTTATATACTGTTGATACTAAAAAATCAAACTCCTATAAAATTAATATTCTTTCAACTCAAACTTTATTACCTAAAAAATTTGTTTCAGTAATTAAAATAAAAAACAAAGTTTATATCCTCGGCGTAGCCGATAATTCCGTTAATTTAATTGATAAGATGGACGATTTGAGTGATGAAAACACATATACTTCCATTAATTCTGAAGAAAAGCTGACTTTTTTACAGCTGCTTAAAAAGAACATGGGATTGGGATGAAAAAAAATGTATTTATATTGGTAACAATTTTATTGCTTCTTTTAGCTTCTCAAAATCTTTTTGCACAGCCAAGCCAAACAATTCCTTTACCTAAAATTGGAATTAGCGTAGGTACGTCAAATAAACCGGAAGATTTATCCGTAACACTACAACTATTGTTGTTATTAACTATTCTTAGCTTGGCTCCTTCAATCTTAATAATGACTACTTCGTATTTGAGAATAATTATTGTTTTTCAGTTTTTGAAAACCTCGCTTGGAACAATGCAAATGCCGCCTAACCAGCTTTTAGCGGGCGTTGCACTGTTTATTACTTTTTTTATCATGTCGCCAACGTGGAATCAAGTAAATGATGAAGCATTACAGCCGTATCTTAAGGGACAGATAAGCATTGATTCCGCTTATGCAAAAGGATCGAAGCCGATAAGAAAATTCATGCTGCACAACGTAAGGAATGAAGACTTGGAATTGTTTGCCAGCATGGCAAATATTAAAAGACCAAATTCAGCCAGCGATTTACCCATGCAAGTTCTTATTCCCGCATTTGTTCTAAGTGAATTAAGAGCCGGCTTTGTAATAGGATTTTTCCTGTTTATACCTTTTGTTATGGTAGATATGATAATCTCAAGCATATTAATGTCTATGGGAATGATGATGCTGCCTCCTATGCTAATTTCACTCCCATTTAAAATTCTGTTATTTGTTCTGGTCGACGGCTGGAATTTAATTGTCGGTTCACTAATTAGGAGCTTCGGATAACATGAGTTTGGATTTAGTAATATCAATTCTTTCGGAAGCGTTTTATACGGTACTGCTAATATTATTACCGGTTTTAGGCGCGGGTTTAATTTTAGGTGTGATAATTTCTATTTTTCAAGCAGCAACATCAATTCAAGAAATGACGCTTACGTTTGTTCCCAAAATTATTATTACTGCAGTTGCAATAATAGTTAGCTTGCCGTTTATGGCAGATAAGCTGATAATGTTTACTAATAAAATTTTTAATTTAATTTCTACGATTGTTAAATGACAGATATATTAATCCGGGATTTCCTCGGCGGTGTAATGATTTTTCTGAGAATCGGAGCAATGTTTACGGTTGTTCCGATCTTTAATAACAGGAATATTCCGTTATTACCGAAATTAACGCTCTCGCTTTTAATAACGTATATTCTCATTTATACGGTAGATCTTTCACCGGTAAATTATGAAGAAGGTTTAATATTTTTAGCTTTAATAGGAATAAAGGAAATTATTACAGGCTTAATTATGGGTATGGCTTTACGTTTTGTATTCGATGGAATTGGTTATGCGGCTTTGCATATCGGAAGAGACATGGGATTGGTAATGCTTGAAATGTTCGATCCTTCAACCGAATCTCAAAATAATATGCTTTCAATATTGTTTATAATGCTTGCCACAATCGTATTTATTCTGATTAACGGACATCATTTTATTATCGAATCCCTGGCATATTCATTTAAAATAATTCCGCTTGGTCATTATAGTATTAACGGAACAGTACTTAATCTGTTTGTTAAATATTCCGCTTTAATGTTTGTTCTTTCGGTTAAAATAGCCGCGCCAATTATGGTAGCGTTTTTTCTGCTCCATTTGGCAAGCGGAATAATTTCAAGGGTAAGTCCTAATTTCCAAGTATTTTTTGTGCTTCTTCCGCTTAAACTGTTAATGGGAATGGCATTGATAGTTTCCGTATTACCGTTGTACGTTTACGTTTTTAGAACGTTATTGATTAATTACGAACAAAAACTTTTAGAACTTATAAAATTTATGAATACATAAAATGGCCGAAGTTAACGGACAGGAAAAAACCGAACAAGCAACCGCTAAAAAATTAAGCGATACCCGTGAGGAAGGAAGAGTTGCTAAAAGCCCCGAAATAAATTCGTTGGCAATTTTTTCTACGGGAATATTTATCCTCTATTTTGTGAAAGGATTTATAGGCGATAAGCTTTATGAAATAAGCGTTTATATTTTTAGCTCGCTTGGTAAATTGGATATTACTATGGAATTAGTGAAATTATACATATTAAAAGGTAGTATTTTTTTTATGTTAATAATGGGACCTTTGTTTCTTGGACTTGTAATTGTTTCCTTTGCAGCTGGTTATGGGCAAGTAGGTTTCAGACTTACTCCAAAAGCATTAATACCGAAATTCTCTAATCTTAATCCGGTATCCGGTATTAAAAATAAATTTTTTTCGTCCCAACCATTTTTCGAGTTATTAAAATCAATACTTAAACTTATAATTATCGGTTGGTTTTCTTATATAATTTTAGCAGGTATGATTAAAAAATCTCTTCTTTTAGTTGATAATACCGTTGAGGAAACCGTTCAGTTTATGCTAAACAACTCAATTGATTTTTTATGGAAGGTTTCCCTTATATATTTAGTTATTGCAGCTGCAGATTTTATATTCCAAAAACATAAATTCAAAAAGAATTTGATGATGACTAAACAAGAGGTGAAAGAAGAGCATAAACAAACTGAAGGCGATCCGCAAATTAAAGCTCAAATAAAATCAAAACAATTTGAAATTGCGCGAAACCGCATGATGCAAGAAGTGCCGAAAGCTGATGTAATAATAACAAACCCAACTCATTATGCCGTTGCGCTAAAATACGAAACCGGCAAATATTCGGCTCCCAAGGTAGTTGCAAAAGGCGTTGATCTTGTTGCTCAAAAAATTAAAAAAATTGCCAAAGAAAATGACGTGCATATACATGAAGATGTCTTTTTGGCAAGAGCTTTATATAAAGCTTGCGATATAGGAGATGAAATACCGGAAAATCTTTATAAAGCCGTTGCTCAAATTATAGCTTATGTTTTTCAACTTAAACAAGACAAAAAACGAAAAAGTATTATTTAATAAATGAAACGGATTTTACAAAATAGCGATTTCATATTTGCATTCGGAATAATTTTTATTCTCGGCTTAATGGTAATTCCATTACCTCCGTTTTTATTGGATTTTCTTCTTGCCGTAAATATTTCCATGGCAATATTAATACTAATTGTTTCGTTATATATCAATTCACCTTTGGAAATTTCAATATTTCCGCAATTATTACTTGTGCTAACAATATTTCGTTTGGCTCTTAATATTAGTTCTACAAGATTAATTTTATTGGAAGGCTATGCCGGAAAGGTGATTAACACTTTTGGTAATTTCGTTGTCGGTGGTAGCTACGTGGTTGGATTTATTGTATTCTTAATTTTGATTATTATACAATTTATAGTAATTGTTAAAGGTTCGGGTAGAATTTCGGAAGTAGCCGCAAGGTTTACGCTTGATGCAATGCCGGGTAAACAAATGGCTATTGATGCCGATTTAAGCAGCGGTTTAATTACCGAGGACGAAGCCCGGGAAAGACGTGATTCTATTTCGAGGGAAGCGGAGTTTTACGGATCGATGGACGGCGCCAGTAAATTTGTTAAAGGAGATGCTATTGCCGGATTGATGATTAATGCAATCAATATTATCGGAGGAATTATTATTGGCGTTGCTCAAAAAGGAATGGACATTCCTACCGCTTTGCAATCGTATACAATATTAACAATAGGCGACGGACTTGTATCTCAAATACCTGCATTGCTAATTGCTACATCTGCCGGTATGGTTGTTACCAAAAGCGCAGAAGGAAAGTCAATTGATTCCCAAATGAGAACGCAGCTTTTTTCTAATCCCAGAGTATTGGGAAGTGTTTCCGGTGCGGTATTTTTATTTTCTATAATTCCGGGTATGCCCACTATTCCTTTTTTGGCTTTAGGAATCATCCTCGGTGCAATTTCATATTTTACAAAGAAAAAGAAACAAGTAACACCTTTGCCGGAAGAGGAGGAGGTTGTAGAAATAGAAACCGCGGAAGAAAAAGTAGAAGAGTATTTGCAAGTCGATCCCGTCGAAGTGGAAATCGGTTACGGTTTAATTTCGTTGGTGGATGAAAATAAAGGCGGAAACCTTTTTCAAAAAATATCTTCCACAAGAAAATATATTGCATTGGAATATGGAGTGCTGGTCCCGCCTGTGCGTGTTAGAGATAATTTACAATTAAATCCGAATGAATATTTGATTAAAATTAAAGGCAACTTGGTAGCCCAATATGAAATTTACAGCGACAGATATTTGGCCATGAGTTCAGGAGAACTTACCGAACAACTTAGCGGTATTCCAACAGAAGATCCTGCATTTGGTTTACCCGGATTTTGGATTACCGAAGACGAAAAAGATAAAGCCGAATTGATGGGCTGTACTGTTGTAGATAGTATTTCCGTTTTGTCAACCCATCTTCAGGAAACTATAAAGAAAAATTTTGATAAAATTTTAACAAGGCAATCGGTTAAACAACTTCTTGAAAATTTGAAAAAAGAATATCCGGCAGTGGTTGAAGATGTTAATCCTGAATTGCTGCCTCTCGGTACAATCCAAAAAGTTTTACAAAATTTATTAAAAGAATTAATACCTATAAAAGATTTAGTGCAGATTTTAGAGTCTCTCATAGATTATTCGAAGGTTACTAAAAATGTAGATGTTTTAACCGAATATGTTCGTCATTCGTTAAGCGATACCATTGCAAGCCTATATAAAGATTCCAATAATGTAATTCATGCAATAGCCGTGGGAGACCGCTTGGAAGAATATATTGTTAATGCTTTGCAGCAGCAAGGCGATGCATCTCAAACTTTGGGATTAACATCGGAGATGTTACAAAATTTAAATAAATCTATTAGCGAAAACAGTAAGGCAGTAAAAGAGCTTGGTTATTTACCTGTTTTAATTACTTCGGCAACAATAAGACCTTATTTGTTCAGGTTGATTAATTCAACTTTTCCCGAAGTTGTGGTACTTTCTTATACCGAGCTGCCGGCAAACATAGATATTGAATTTCTTGGTAAAGTTGAGGTTTAATAATGCAGATTAAAAAATTTGTTGCACCAACGTTAAAAGAAGCTATTGAAAAAATGAAATTTGAATTCGGTTCCGAATCGATTGTTCTAAGTACGAAAGTGTTGGAAGCCAACATCGATGGTATAAAGAAAAAAATGTTTGAAATTACCGCCGGCGCCGATGAAATTATTAATCAAGTCAAACAGCCGGAAGAACCGTTTAGAACATCAAAATCTTTTGAACAGGAATTAAAAAAACTTTCAGATAAAGTATTTAAAAATAAAAAAATATCTAATCATATAAGTTTAAATAAATCTTCAACAAAATTAGACGGTAATAATTTTAGCAAACTGAAAAAATTACTTCTAAATCAAGACCTGAACGAACGGATAGTGGAAAAAGTCTTACTGCAGGTCAAAAAATATTATACGGTTGCAACCGGTTCCAATATAAATGAATATATAATTTCGGCTCTTGGCTCTTTAATTCCCACCGCTAGTTTTGAAGTAACAAAGGGGCAAGGTCCTAAAGTAATTGCGCTGGTTGGTCCTACCGGTGTGGGCAAAACTACTTGTATTGCCAAATTGGCGGTCATTTCCAAGATGCTCAATAATTTAAATGTGGGTTTAATTTCTATTGATACTTACAGATTGGGTGCAATGGATCAGCTAAAAATATTTTCAGATATAAGTAACATCGATTTTCATGTTGCATACGAACCAAACGATGTGGTAAAATCGATCAAACGAATGAAAAATAAAGACTTAATTTTTATCGATACCGTTGGTAGAAGTCAGAATAAAACCAATTTACTTGAAGGGATTAATGATTTTCTTACTCCGGCAAATGTAGACGAGACTTATCTGGTTCTTAGCAGCGTAACAACGCTCAAAAATATGATTGATGTAGCCGAAAAATTTAAAACACTGGAATACAACGGACTGGTATTTACCAAACTTGATGAAGCGGTGACTTTTGGTAATATAGTTAATTTGGTAGATGCAATTAAAACGCCCGTAAAATATTTAACAAACGGGCAGGTAATTCCGGACGATATTATAGCAGCTGACTCAGACTTTATAGCAAAAATGATTTATTCGGGAAGTATAAGCTGATGATAGGTCAAGCCAAAAGACTTTATGAACTAAACATTTTACAGTCGGAAAAAATTAAATCTGGATTTTCTTGTCCGGTCATTGTTTTTACTTCGGGAAAGGGAGGAACGGGTAAAACATTTGTTACCGCTAATTATTCGTTTTTATTGGCAAAGAATAAAAAAGTTTTGGTAGTGGATTTCGATCAGAATTTTGCAAATCTTCATATTCTATTAAATGTAACTCCCAAGAAAAATATCTATCACTTTTTTAACGATTCAGCCGGACCGGAGGAATTGATTTTTGAATATAATGCTAATTTACATTTTATATTCGGAGAATCCGGAAAGCTTGATTATCCGGAGTTTAACGAAACTATGGTCTATAAATTAATTTCGGAGCTATCATCCCTTTCAGCCAAGTATGATGCTATTATTTTTGATACTTCGTCCGGTGCCAAAAAAGAAACCGTAAAATTATTGAATTTTGCCAATATAATTTATCTTGTTTCATCCTCATTACCAACTGCGGTAATGGACGGTTATGTTATTCTGAAATTATTAAAATTTTATAAAAACAGATCGGTGGTAAAAGTGATAATGAATAAATCGGATAAAGCAAAAGGAGATGAAGCGTTTAAAAATTTATCGTCGGCAGCAATGCATTTTTTGAGCTTGAACATTCATTATGCCGGAAACATTGAGTTGAATAAATCCGTTATTCTTTCAATAGAAGAACAAAAGCTTTTAGCTGAATATAATCCTACTAATGAAGTAACCTTTCAAATTGAGCAAATTGTAAATGATTTTGCGAATAACAAGCACGTGGTCAATAATAGCCAGTAACACTCCGGCACTTACTAATTGCCTCTTAAAAACTTAACAAAACAAGCTAAAATCAACGCTTTTTTATAAAAGCCGTTTGGTATGTTGTTTGTAATTTCATTGGCAAAGGAGGAACCCAAAATGAATAAAATAATAGTCAATTTCGGTCTGCTGGTTTTTTTTCTGTCTATTGTAATCTTTAGCCAAAAGGGCTTAATGATTCAAGATATTTTATTAAGATCGGCTGTAATCTTTTTAGTAGTAACAATAATGTTTTCCGTGCTTGCATTAGCGTTTGTTAGAGCTATCAATAAAACGGCATCGGAAAAACAAACAAATACGGTTCATCAAAAATTAGCGGGAAGCGGCGACAATGAATAATTCTACTCTCTGGGCTCAGTACAAACGTAAACCTTCCCCGGGTATTAAAAAGCAAATTATGATTAACTATACCAATTTAGTTCACTATGTAATTCATCATTCAAAATTTATAAACTTGAATGTTGTTGAAGAAAAAGATTATTTCCAATTTGGTGTTGAAGGACTGAGTGAAGCCATTGACAGATTTGATCCGGATTACGGAACTAAATTCGAAACTTACGCAATACAGAGAATTAGAGGGAAAATAATTGACGAATTACGAAAATTACAAATAAAGCCCAGAACTAATTATACGGATGAAAATAAAGTCGTTTACCGCAATGTATCTCTTAATCATCAATACGAAGGAGAAGAAGGTTATACATTAGCAGAAGTAATTCCTTCCGATGTAAAAACGCCGGACGAGGATTATCAAAAAAATGAGCAAAAAGAATTTCTTAAAGAAGCTATTAAAGAATTAAACGAGCGTGATAGACTGATAATCAGTCTTTATTATTACGAAGAAATGAATTACAAAGATATTGCGGAAGTACTTAATATAACCGTTTCCCGCGTATCACAAATTCATTCTAAAATAATGAAAGAATTAAAAAACAAATTAGACGCTAAATATGATTGAAACTAACTTGGAAAATCTTGACGCTAAACGTGAGAGGGCAATTAGAAAATTGTCGTCGGTTTATAATTTACCGTCGTTGCCGTTTATTATTCTTGAAGTGAATAAAATTATAGACGACCCCCGCACAAGTGCTTCGCAGCTTGGCAAAATGATAAGTCAGGACCAAGGGTTAGTAACAAAAATTTTAACTGTCGCAAATTCGCCGTTGTACGGTATTCCCAAAAGAGTTTCAACAATCGATTTTGCAATAGTAATACTTGGTTTCAACCAAATAAAGAATATTGTAATTGCGCTTTCGATGATGGAAACTTTGAAAAGAATTGGAGACGAAAAATTTAACCATAAAAAATACTGGCAACATTCGGTTATTACCGCTTCGGCCGCTAAACGTATTGCAGACGACCTTGGATACCAATTTAGCGGAGAAGCTTTTACTGCCGGTTTATTACATGACTTGGGTATTCCAATCATTTACAAATATTTTAACAAAGAATACAAAGAAATTATTGCCAAGGTAGCTTCTAACAAATCTTCTTATTTGGATGTGGAACTTGATTTACTTGGACTGACGCATCAAGAAATAGGAATGTACCTGTTGGAAAGATGGAACTTGCCCTTAAGTTTATCGGAAGCAGTAGCCTTCCATCACAATCCCAGCGATGCCGAGCATTTTCCGGAGCTAACGGCAATTATTCATTTGGCGGATTACATGACTCAAAAGCTGGAAATAGGAACTTACTTTTGGGATGATAATATTCAATTGGATAAAAATATTATCACAATCTTACGCCTGGGAGATGAAGAGTATTTGGAAAATTTTATTGATAGTTATAAAGAATTATTTCAATATCAAATAGAAACATTGGATTTTCAATAAACAAAGGATAAAAAAATGGAAGAACAAGTAATCAAAGAAAAACGGAAACAATCCGAATCTACATTAATGAACATTTACAATTTGCCGGCAATGTCTACGGCAATTACGGAAGTCTCAAGACTTTTGGACGATCCTTCTACAAATACAACCGAGCTGAGTAAAATAATCGGCAAGGACCAAGGAATGTCTACAAAAATTCTTTCAATTGCTAACTCTCCGCTTTACGGATTACCAAGAAAAGTTTCAACTATTGATTTTGCAATTTTAATTATCGGTTATCAAGATATTAAAAATATAGTTGTTGCATTAACTATGGTCGATTCTTTTAAAAATAAATCCGATGAGTTTTTTGATCAAAAGAAATTTTGGAAACACTCAATTATAACCGGAGCGGCCGCAAAAAGATTAGCAGACGACTTGGGCTATAGAATTGGCAGCGAAGCGTTTGTAGCCGGTTTGTTACACGATTTGGGAATTCCCGTTATGCATAAATATTTTCATTCTACATTCGAAATGATCCATAACGATTTTGAAAATTCGGATGAAAAACTTGAAGATATTGAAGTTCGTCATCTGGGAATGAGCCATTGCGATATGGGTAAATTTTTAGCTAACAAATGGAATTTGCCACCTCATCTATGTGAAAGCATTGAGTTTCATCATTATCCCAAATTAGCGGTTGAATCTGATGTGCTTACGGCTTTAGTTCATTTAGCCGATTATATGACCTACAAACTTGAATTGGGTAACTTTTATTTGGATAACCGCTATCAGTTTGACGAGAGCGTTATTAATACTCTTAAACTGGAAGATAAAAATTTTGAAGAGTTTGTTGAAAGTTACAGAAATCTTTTTGAGGAAGAACTTAATACGGATTTATTTTAATCATGATTTTACACAAAGAAAATAGCGTTAAAAGTATACCGTTTTATGAATCTTTAATTGATTTAACGGAAGAGAAATACGGCGTAAGGCGAAATACAACTTCAATTCACAAACTTTATAAAGAGAAAGCGCAAACTCTGGAAAAATATTCGTATATGGTTCAAAACATTATAGCTTTCGAAGAAGAAACACTTTCTGTTACAAATCCGGAATTATTGGCGGCGTTGCTGAATAAATATGTAAAAAAAATACTTCCTATAAAAGAATCGGCTTTGTTATTCTTCGACGAAGAAATGTTAAACCTGATGCCGGTAAACGGAAACGAGGATTCTCAATTGGTTCAAACAATAAATCATTTTTATAAAGAAGGCGTTTTGAATTTATTGTTTGATAAAGGTAAAGAAATTATGATCCCCGATTTGAACCATTACAATAACAACGGTTCCAAATTAAATTTTCTCTTATTCCCTATGTTCGAAGAAAATAAAAAAGAGGGTCTTCTTGTAGTGCTAACTCCCCTTTCAGAAGAAAAGATTGAAGACCTCGAGAAAAAAAGTATTCAATTATTATTAAATGCGGTTTTGGCTAAAATTCAAAAAGGTTTATTAAAAGAAAAACTTAATTATACCTATAAAGAATTGCAAACCTATCAAGCTAAACTGGCAAATGATTTCAGACTTGCCGCTATTGGTGAATTGACTAACGGAATTCTTGAAGATATTATGACTCCTATGCAAGTGATTGTAAGTCAGCTCGATATGCTGAAGGTTGAGAAGAGTCAAGATAAAGGAATAAGAAAAATCAAACGTCAAATTAATAAGATTAGTAAATCGGTAGACCGTTTGGTAAAATTTTCCGATATAAATTATGAAGAAATTAAAATTCAGCCTTGTAAAATAAACCCGATAATAGAAGAATATTTTATAATAGTAAAATCTACTTTGGAAAGTTTAAATCTGGAAACGGTATTGGATTTGGAAAACAGAATACCGTCTATTCTTAGTCATCCCAATTTTATTTTCCAAATATTAACCAATGTTTTCGGAATCCTTAGTTTTGAAAATCCTACAGGCGGCGGAATTATTATTCAAACCAGATATAAATCCAATAAACTTGTTCTAAGAGTGATTTCCACCAATAAAATTGGGGATGCAAATTCTTCAAACCGGGAAGTTGACTACGAATTGAATAAGAATATTATACAAAAAATAATGGAAAAACATGAGGGGGAACTTCGAATAGAATCTTTTGATAGCGGAGGCTCCGCAATAATTATGACCTTTCCTTTAATAAGGAGAATTAGAAAATGAAAACCGTACCGGCGTTTTTTGCCGTTTTAAGTTTTGTTTTGCTTCTTTCTATTCATGCTTTGTTCGCACAATCGAAGAGCCTGAATTTAGGTGAAGCAATAGATAAAAGCTTGAATAAACATAAAACGGTAACGGTTAAAATTACCCCGGATGAGGGAACAAGAATATCACAGGACGTGCGGGATGATTCTACATTTATTAATAGAACCGCCGCTCTTTGGATCTTTATACTAATTGAAATATTTCTGGGAGTAACGGCGTACATCGCTTTTAAAAGAAAATTGGAATTAAAACGTAAACGTAAAGCAATTATAGAAAAGAAAAGTATTTCCTTTATCAGAAATGAACATAAGATAATTGTTGAAAATACAAAATTAGCGTTTGTGAGAAAGAATTTAAGATATAAACAATTAGGATTTAATAATAATAATTTAAATATAACTAAGACTGCTAAAAAAAACAGCATATCCAAGGGAGAGGTGTTTTTAGCAATGAAACTAAATAAACTTGCATTAAGAACAAAGTAAAGAAGTAAAACAAAATATGGAATATAAATTAAAAATATTAACTAATACCCGGCAAAAGTCCGCTGCTTTATTGCATTCGCTTGTGGATATAAGAGTAATAGGCAAAACGGAAGGGTTCCATAAAGTTTTGGTTGACGGGAGGCTATATGTAACGCAATTACCCCTTGAAGTTGAAATTGGTGAAATTTTAATCGGATCGGTAGTAAAGAAAAACCCCCTTGTAATTTCTTTGGATTCGTTTTTTAATTATCAAACTATGAATAGTCCGCTGTTAAAGAAGATATTATTAAAATTAAGAATTGGTATAGACCGGAAATCTATGGATGCCGTTGCACTTATAATAAAAAATAATAAAGCGCTTGTTAAGTCTAAAATACTGCTATTAATTAAGGCATTGCAAACTGTTGAGTTTAATTTAACTGAAGGTGAAAGATCGGTCTTAGTTAAATTAATATGGTATTACGATGAAGCAACTTTTACGGAATTATTTAAATTGTTTAGACAATCGTTTGATGTGTCTTTCAACGCAATAGCGGGAAACATATACCGGTCCTGGTTACACTTACGCGCAACAGTATATAATGAAGGTTTATTAAAAGCTTTAGAAAAAATAATAGCGCTTAATTTTGATATGCAAACGGGTTTGGAAGATCTTTCACCGTTAAAAAACAAAGTCGATAAGTTTATCGATTTGTATGGGATGATTGAAAAAATTGAAACCGACGGGTTATTTAAACATACCGAATATCGGAACTTAAAAAATAATTTAATGAAATATATTTTTCAAAAGTTAATCTACCAACATGCGTCTGTCTATCCCGAATTTACGGCTGTGATAAGTAACAATAAGAGTTCACTGTTTCTATTTAAATATGAAAACATGCAGGATCTAAGTTATAATGAAAGCTATGGTATAAATATCAGGTCAGAGAATGGCGGAAATTTAGTAGGATTGCTGACCGGTAAGAGTTTTTACGGTGAGTTAAAAAATGTTTTTGGGAATGAGGAATTAGTTAAAGAAAGAGTGAACAATTTTAACGTCAATATGCTGAATACCTATGGTTTATCGGTTAATATAAAAATTCTTGATACTACTGAAGAAGGAAGTAAAAATAAGATAATTAAAAGAAATTATGAAACAATTTTAGCGTCATAAAAAGAAAATAAATGAAAACAAAGCAAAAATATAACAGATTAAAAAAGGTTTTAAAAAACTTAAGCGGTAATCTCGAAGAGAATACGGTTATAAATCGTTTCCTTGAAGATAAACTGGGTAAAATTAATGAAACGAGCCCGCAACTATATTTTACGGTAAACGCAATTAAAATGATAAATGATATAGAATCTAAAACAAACAGGGTGGTATAAATGATAAAGGGATTAGAGAATGCTTCGCGAAGCATGCTGGAAAAAATGAGAAACCTTCAAATTGTAGCTAACAATTTAGCAAACATAAATACAACCGGCTATAAGAGAGAAATTCCCTTTACCGAATATGTAAGAAGGGGCGAAAACCAACCTACGCTGCAGCTTACGGATTTTACCGAAGGAAGTTTGATTGAAACCGATAATCCGTTTGATTTAGCTATTACAGGAAAGGGATTTTTTGCAATTAAAACTAACAGAGGAGTGGAATTAACTAAAAACGGAAAATTCAAAGTTAGCGAAGACGGATATTTAGTAACTGATGATAA
The DNA here is from genome assembly GCA_026983795.1 of Melioribacteraceae bacterium. Classification (GTDB taxonomy): domain Bacteria; phylum Bacteroidota; class Ignavibacteria; order Ignavibacteriales; family Melioribacteraceae; genus BMS3ABIN04. The sequence goes on along the minus strand of JALSTI010000016.1, from coordinate 7,129 downwards.
CGAAAAAGTATTGGGAAGAAGCGGGGAAATAAATTTTTACGAAAATATTACCGGTAAAAATAAAGATGTTAAAATTACGGCAAACGGTGAAATTAAAGTGGATGGAAATATTGTTGACCAATTGATGATAGTTAAAATGCCCGCCCAGAAAAACCTTGTTAGAACGGAAAATCAAAAATACTATTTGCCCGATAATAATTATACACCGGCAGAAAATAAGGACTTTAGTATTAAACAAGGATTTTTAGAGGAATCCAATACAAATCCCGTTATTGAAATGCAAGCTATGATTCAATTGGAAAAAGATTACGAAGCGGCTCAAAAGATGGTTGCTTCGATGGATAATTTGATGAGTAAATCAAGGGAAATAGGAAAAGTTTAACTATGATAATAAAGATTATAAGTATAAAAATTAAAAATAATAAATATCGAAATAATACTTTAAAGGAGGTAATATAATGCCAACAAGAGCATTAAGAACAGCCGCTTCCGGTATGTATGCCCAGCAATTAAATATTCAGGTAATTGCTAATAATATTGCAAATATCAATACAACAAGTTTCAAAAAAAGCAGAACGGAATTTAAGGACCTGATGTATCAAAAACTATCGGCAAACCCTCAAAATATCGATATGCCGGGAGTTGTGGAAAATGCCAATGATACAATTCAGGTTGGCAGCGGCGTTAAACCGTCGTCAACTCAGAAATCATTCGAACAGGGAGTCTTAAGACAAACCGGGCACCAGTTGGATGTTGCAATACACGGAGACGGGTTCTTCCAAGTTAGAAAACCCGACGGTACTTTTGCATACACGCGCGACGGATCATTTAAAATATCTGCCGACGGTTCGCTTGTTACATCCGATGGTTATATAGTTGAACCGGGATTCACTATTACGGATACTACTTTAAGCATTAGTATATCCAAAGATGGCGTGGTCTCCGTTAAGGAAGCCGGTGGCGATAAAGTGGAACTTGGGACTTTTCAAATTGCAAAATTTATGAACCCTGCCGGATTATCGGCGGTTGGCGACAATTTGTACGAAGAAACAGAAGCTTCCGGTGCACCAATTATTGGAGATCCGGCACATGACGGCTTCGGAGATCTTAATCAAGGATTTTTAGAGGCTTCTAATGTGGATATTGTTGAAGAGATGATAGATATGATTGCCGCTCAACGCGCTTATGAAATTAATTCCAAAACCGTTAAAACCGTTGAAGATATGCTTACTATTGCAAATAATCTTAAAAGAGGTTAGTGTTTATGCTTTCTTATATTATTATAACGTTGGTTTTGTTTTTCAGTGGTTCGAATATTGAAAAAAAAATAAATGATTACTTAAAAAATCAACTTAAAAATTATACTAAGTTCGAATATAGCATTGTCTCTCTTCCCAGAAGCATAAGAATGAATAACAATTCGTTCTATGTGGCTGCCGATAAAGGATTTAAATTCAATAACGGTTATGGATACGTTCCGGTTTACATTAAAACAAGAGGTAATAAAACAAAGGAATCCGTTATTACGGTAAAATTAAAATTGTATAAAGATGTTTTAATTGCAAATCAAGATATTAAAGCAGGTACAAAATTAAAATCTACAATGTTTAATATAAAAACTCAGAATGTTGTAAAATTATTTAGTAAACCTCTTACCGATATTAACGGGCTTGCTGATTATGAAGTAAAAAGGAAGATTAAAAAAGGTTCGATTTTACAAGAGGATATGGTGAAAGATATTCCGGTTGTTGAATTGGGCAATCCGGTTATAGCATATAAAATAGTGGGGAATGTTGAAATTAGTTTTAAAGCAAAAGCCAGAAACAGCGGTAGAAAAGGCGATAAAATATTTGTCGCTGCAAATAAAAGAATTTTTAAAGGAGTTGTAGTTAATAAAAATTACGTAAAAATAATTGAGTGAAAAAATGAAAAAATTAATATTTGGTTTGCTACTGTTACCTTTGGTAATTACCGCGCAAAGTATGAATGAGAATGCCAGAAATTCCCTCTTCTCGGATTACAAAGCGTCAAATGTTGGAGATGCGGTAACAATTATTGTAGTTGAATCTTCTCAAGCCGCAAATAAAGCGGAAACAGCCACTGGAAGAAAGAGCGATATCGGTTTAACAGGTTCGGCTAACATCGGAAGTACAAGTTTGCCAAAAACTGATATAGGACTTGGAACAACTAATGATTTCCGCGGTTCCGGTTCAACTAAATCTTCGGGTATGGTCAAAACAAAAATTAGCGCTTTAATTGATTCTGTTATGGGAAATGGCTTATTGAGAATAAAAGGGAAAAGGAGAATTGTAATTAACGGCGAAGAACAATTGATATCTATAAAAGGCGTTGTAAGAAGATCCGATATTCAAACGGATAATTCGGTTTATTCCTATAATATTTCGGATGCGGAAATTGTCTTTGAGGGTAACGGCGCAATAAGCAGGGCACAAAGCCCCGGTTGGTTAACTAAATTATTCCATTGGTTATTCTAGGTGAAAAAATGAAAAAAGTAATTGTTGTTATAATTTTATTTCTCGCAAGTTTAACGCAATCCAATGCGCAACGAATAAAGGATATAGCTTATTTCAAGGGAGTTCAATCGGAGCAATTAATAGGCTACGGCTTAATTGTAGGTTTAGCCGGAACAGGCGATAGTTACCGTTCAACGTTTACGGTACAATCGGTAATATCTATGCTAAAAAGATTTGGAATTACGGTGCCGCAAACAAACTTAAGGACTAGAAATATTGCCGCCGTAATGGTTACTGCAAATATCAGTAACATGATTCAGGAAGGAGCACAATTTGATGTGGGGGTCTCTTCTTTAGGTGATGCAACAAGTCTGTTGGGAGGCACGCTTTTGATGACGCCCCTCTCAGGGAAAGACGGAAAAGTTTATGGAATGGCTCAAGGTCCAATATCAGTCGGCGGTTTCGATATAAACACCGGGTCGGGCGGCAGAGTTGCTAAGAATCATACATTAAGTGGAAGAATTCCTAATGGCGGTGAGTTACAAAAAGAAATTACGACAGGTAAATTTTCTAAAGATAAAATAACAATTTTACTCAGGGAACCGGATTTTACTACATTGAACAACATTGCTACGGCAATTAACGCTCAATTGGGAGATACTTTAGCGCACGCTGTCGGTAGTTCTGTTGTTAATGTTACAGTGCCGGATAGTCAGAAAAATAATTTGACCGCCTTTCTTTCTCAATTGGAATCTATTCAAGTAACTAAAGATGTTGTTGCAAAGGTTGTATTAAACGAAAAAACCGGAACGGTTGTTTCGGGGACAAATGTAAAAATTTCTCCGGTTACAATTTCTCACGGAAGTTTGAACATTACTATCAGATCTTATCCTATTATATCTCAACCGGGAGCTTTTTCGCAAGGTAAAACACAATTTTTTAATAACCGTGTGCCTTCGGTTAAACAGGAAGGGAAAAATGCATATTCTATAGACGGAGCATCGAACGTGCAAGAAGTAGCCTCCGCTTTAAATTCATTAAAAGTTACTCCAAGGGATATTATTGCAATCTTCCAAGCCTTAAAAGAAGCCGGGGCGTTAAATGCGGAGTTGGTGATAATTTAATATGAAAACATTAAATTTAAAAATAACGAACCCGGATAAACAAATTACCGGTCCTGTAAAGGTAAGCAGTAGGTTTACGGCTAAAGAAAAACGAAGACTGGCAAAGGCTTCAAAGGATTTTGAGAGTATGCTTACCGCTATGATGTTAAAATCAATGACTAAATCGGTTGGTGGTTTGTTCGGAAAATCGAATTACGGCGGGGATGTTTTCGATACAATTTTTGAAAGCGAAATTGCAAATTATATGACCCAAAACAAAAGTATGGGAATAGCGGAACAAATCTACGAAAAATTTACCGGCGAAAAACTTGATGACGGTCTAATGAATATTAAAAACCCTTCTACCGGTAATCTTAAGTTGTTGGGCACAAAAATAAAATCTTCGGGGAATTTGAAGAAAAGCAAAGTTCTCGACAGGATCGAAAGGTTTGAATCGATTATTAATCAAGCTGCCGATAAATATGAAGTAGATCCGAATTTAATTAAATCCGTTATTCTAACGGAATCCGCCGGAAATCCTAAAGCTAAATCTAAAAATAATGCAAAAGGACTAATGCAATTGCTGGATTCGACAGCTGAGGAAATGGGAATAAAAAACATTTGGGACCCGAAGGAAAATATTTTTGGAGGGACGAAGTACCTTTCAAAAATGATTCGAAAATATAACGGAAACAGTAAACTGGCTCTTGCTGCTTATAACGCCGGTCCTGCTAAAGTTGATAAGTATAACGGAATTCCTCCTTATAAAGAAACGCAGAATTATGTTAAAAGAGTATTCAATTATTTAAATAATTTGGAAGAGTTATGAAACTTGAAAGATTAACTGAAATCTTGTTGAAACAAAAGGAAAACCTTAAAGCAATGTTGACTGCAATTAAAGAAAAACAAACGGCATTGGTAAATAGAGACAACCAAGCACTCGAAAATTCTATTAAAAAAGAAGAAAAACTTCTTATAAATATTCAATCGGTCGAGCATGAAAGACTTTTACTGATGGATGATTTTAATTCCGACAAATATCAATTAACGGATAATAAAATATCAACGTTGCTGAATGTTTTTAAAGAGAAAATAAAACAAGAAACATATATAAAATTGCAAAACTTGGACGCGAGTATTAAAAATTATATTACCGAAATTATAAGAGTGAACAAACAAAACATGTTGTTAATTCAACAAAGAAGACAATTCATAAGCGATACGATCAATGCTGTGCTTAGTTCTACTAACAAATCATTAATAGACAGAAAAGGTTAATCATGGGAATAAGTAATTTATTTAACATATCGCGCAGCGGTTTATTTACGTATCAACGGGCGTTGTCGGTAGTATCGAATAATATTGCCAATGCAAACAATCCGAACTATAGCCGCCAATTGGTTGTTCTGGGTACCGAGTTTCCGGATTACAGAGCTAACTTTAGTTTTGGCACCGGAGTTAGATTGGAACAGGTAGTAAGAGCATCAAACCAGGTTATAGAAAGACAATTGAGAAATACCAATGCCAGCTTTTATTCCGCCCAAAAGCAAGCTACTGTTTTAAGTCAAATTGAATCAATGTTTTCCGAACCTTCGGATAACGGACTTTCTAATTTAATTAATAAATTTTTTGACTCTTGGAATGATTTATCGGTCGATCCTACTTCGTCTCCTTTAAGAAGTAACGTTATTCAAGCCGCACAACAGCTGTCTCAAAAAATTCAGAATTTACACGATAATTTTAATCAACAAAAATCGGATTTACGGGCAGACGCAAAGGATACGGTAAAACAAATTAACGCTATAACAAAAGAGCTTCATACGCTTAATGAACAAATTTACGAGGCTTCCGTGGTAGGTAAAAGTGCAAACGATTTGTTGGATAAAAGAGATGCGCTACTAGGTGATTTAAGTAAACTTGTTAATATTAACGTAACAATCGATAAAAATAACGTGGCAAATGTATCGATAGGAGGCGTGTTTGCAGTCGATGGTCTTCATCAGGTGAATTTTAAATTGGCTGAAGAAAACGGGAAATTAAAAATTCAAACGGAAGACGGCGGAGCAAATGTTAACGTTACCGGCGGCGAGTTTTTTGGTATAGCCGATACTTTTGGAAATAAAATTCCCTCTTACTCTGAACGGTTGGATGAAATTGCAACTAAAATTTTCGAAAGTGTAAATAATATTCACAAAAAAGGTTATACAAATACAAATCCACCGCAAACGGGTATCGATTTCTTTTCGGAATATAACAACGGACAGTTAATCATAAACCAAGATATTTTAAACGATCATAATAATTTGGCTGTTTCGAAAGACGGTTCTAACGGAAATAACGAAATTGCATTGGAGTTGGCAGGACTTAAAAATGAAAAACTGATTGGCGATTTAACTATTTCCGAAACTTATTCCAATTACGTCAGCGATCTTGCTAACGATATTCAGGTTAGTAACCAGAATGCCGATACTTATGGTTTGGTTCTGTCGCAAATACATCAACAAAAAATGCAGTATTCTGGTGTATCGACCGACGAAGAAATGATGAATGTTCTTAAATATCAAAAATCATACGACGCCGCTGCAAAGCTGATAAAAGTAGCGGACTCGATGTTAGATACTTTATTAAACGTGGTGTAAAAAATGAGAGTTCCCGACGGATTTTTGCAGTTTATTTACTTACGGAATTTAACTAATTCCAAAAGTTATCTTGCTCACTTGCAAGAACAGATTACAACTCAAAATAAGGTTAACAGACCTTCGGATAATCCTTTGAGCAATGCAAGAATAATGCGTTTGCGCCAGCAAATAAACAGCAACGACGCGTTTGCTTATAATATTAACAATGGCTTATCTATGATTGAGCATAGCATAACTTCAATGGAAAGCATTCAATCGGAAGTGAAAAAAGTAATGGTGGATTTAACTTCTATGAATAATGCAACGGTTGACGAAGAGTTAAACTCCTATGCAAGCGATATTGATGCGGCGTTAAATTCTATTTTGGATTTGGCAAACAGCGAATATAATAACCAGTATAGTTTTGGCGGCACAGATCATTCGACAAAACCATTCGGATTTAATAGCGACAAAACGGCAGTGGTTGTTAACGCTAATGATATTGGCGGCGTTCAAAAAATTAAATTGAATAATAGCGTTTTTCAAAAAATTAATATTACCGGAAAAGATCTGTTTCTGCCCGTCCTTAACCAAAGCGGGAATTTAGATTCAACGCAAGCCGTCGGTTCGGTGCAAAGCAATTCAAACACAATTTACGATGCCGACGGGAATGAATACACTATTAATGTTGATTATAAAAAAACAGCCGATAATACTTACGATTTAAGCTATACAATAGTTGATTCAAATTCTAATGTCGTTTCATCCGATACCGTGAATGATCTTAAATTCGACGCTTCATCGGGAAAATTAATATCCGTTGCCGGTCAAGATCCGAAAGATATAAAAATAAGTCTGCCGGATAATAAAATAAATTTGGTTATAGATTTTGATACCCTTAAAGAGAAATCCGGCGCGACAAATTTCGTAACGT
>JALSTI010000015.1 GCA_026983795.1 Melioribacteraceae bacterium | reverse complement strand
CTTCGCATCGAAAAATAATGAACTCGTCACGGTATATCTTTTGATATCCCGTGACTCAAACAGCATTATTTTTTTACGTTGCTCCGCTTGAATTTTTTAACACAAATTGTTTTATACCGTTTTATGATATAGAACTAATGATGGTTAATAGACTTAAATAAAGTAGTTGATAATTAAGAATGATGATTAAACGGAAATATTTTTGTCGGGGGTTTCGCTTATTGTTTTTGAATTTTAAATTTTCCGGATTTTTTAATTTTCAAAAGGTACTTGTATGCTTCCTCATAGTTGTTGGGAATTTTTCCTTCGAGAATAGCATTTTCAATTTCTTTTTTAATTTCTCCGACTAATTTAGAAGGTTTTATACCGAAAATTTTCATGATTATTTTCCCGTCTACCGGAGATTTGAATTCCCTTAATTTATCTCTTTCTTTTACATCATGAACTTTTTGCATCACTTTGTCGTAATTTGAAAGATATTTCATAACCTTTTCGGGATTTTTACTTGTAATATCTGCACGACATAATGTAATAAGATCATCCAGATCTTCACCCGCGGCTACAATTAATCTTCTGATAGCGGAATCTGTTACTTCATCGGAAACCAAAGCAATCGGTCGCAAATGTAATCTAACCAATTTTTCAACATAATTTAATTTAGATAGAGGCAATTTCATTCTTTTGAAAATCGGCTTCATCATTCTGGCGCCAAGTTCCTCGTGACCGTGAAACGTCCAACCTGTTCCTTCTACAAATTTTTTAGTTTGTGGTTTTGCGATATCGTGAACCAGACCGGCAAATCTCAGCCATAAATTATTGCTTACTCTGGCCAAATTATCAACGACTTGTAACGTATGTTTAAAAACATCTTTATGATGAAAATCTTTTCGCTGTTCAACTCCGCTAAGATTAGCAATTTCCGGAAAAATCACATCCAAAACTTTGGAATCGAATAGTAATTGAAGTCCAATTGATGGTTTCTGTGATTCCAATATTTTTAAGAATTCGGTTGTAATTCTTTCTTGCGAAACAATTTTTAATCTCTCTCTCATTTTACGGGCAGCGTGCATTATTGGTTCGTCTACTGTAAACTGAAGTTGGGAAGCAAAACGAAAAGCTCTTAAAATTCTTAACGGATCGTCGTCAAATGTCTTATCCGGATCCAAAGGAGTTCGGATTAATTTATTCTCCAAATCTTTAATTCCGTTAAACAAATCTATTATTTCCCCGAAATTGTTCGGGTTTAGAGATACAGCCAAAGTATTAACTGTAAAATCGCGTCTTTTAATATCGTCTTCAAAACTTCCTTCGGCAACATCAGGTTTACGGCTTTTTTGTGAATAGGATTCTTTCCTTGAACCTACGAACTCCAAATCAAAATAATTAAATTTAAAATATGCGGTTCCAAAGTTTTTAAATATCTTCACGTCATTTACATTTAACCTCTCTGCAACTTTACAAGCAAAATCGGGACCCGAACCAACAACCATAAAATCAATATCGTTTCGTTTTCTGTTTAACAGCAAATCCCGTACAAAACCGCCAACAATATAAACGTCTATGTTATTTTCTTGGGCAATTTCAGAAATGCTTTTAAGAAGTTCGTCATTTTCAATTTTATTTTTAATATTCATAAAATTTATTTGTATGTAAAAACAAACTGTTTTTCCTGTTTATCCGCGTTTATTAGAATCCAATTGATCATTTCTATCTTTTCTTTAATTGAGGTTTTAAATACTTTTAGAAATCTACCGTTCAGCAATTTTGAATATAATTTTTTACTCCAAATATAATCCGAATTTTCGAAAGCATAATTTGCCAATTTATAAATTGAATAAGCCGAAGTTTCGTCGTATAAATTCAAGTTTCCTTTAACTTTTATTTTGAATTCTTTATAACTTTCTTTTAGAAAAGATGACAAATAACTTAGCGTTGCAATAACTTGCGGATTTCCGGATAATTTAAAAAATCCGTTTAATATTTTATATTTGTCAAATTCCGAAGCTTTTAAATAATCATGTAAAGTCTTAACATTGTTTTTATACAATAACAATCTGAGGTTTGCTATAGTTTTATATTGATAAGTAGGACTTTGCCGCACAAGTTTGGTGTAGACTCTTTTAGCTTTATTGAATTGGTTTACCAATATTAAATTATCGCCGTAAAGCAATTCCAAATTATAATAATAAGCTGTTCCTTCAAAATTATTGATATATTTTTCAAGCAGACTCAAGGATTCATTGTAAAGTCTTAGTTTCATTAAACTCCGTATTAATCCGTTTAATGCTGTAGCGGAGTTGGTCTTGTTGAAAACAATTTGGAATATCTTTCGCGATTGATTAAAAAATCCGTTTTGATACAATTTGCCTGCAAGTTTAATTTGTTTTGCCGCGTATCTGGCGCAATATTTTTTAAAAATCGGTTTTCTTCCAAAATAGTAATCGGCAATATTTTTATTTTCAGGAACCCGGTAACCTTTAATAAAGATGTAATACTCTTGAGACAATTGTTCAATCGATTTGTCGAAATGAGATAAAAAATCGCCGTCTGAATAAACATCCTTTACCGGTTCGATACCGTAAGTGTTAATGAGATACTTAATAAAAGAACCTGCAATTATATATGAAAGCGAAGATGCATTACCGAAAAAATTAAATCCGCTGAATAATTTTTCTATTGAAACGTTAAAATCATTTTGAATTGCCAAGGCAGCGAGGTAATGAATGGGATAGTCTTGATAGTTATTTTCTATAGCCATTGCAAAACCTTCCAGCAAAGCGGGATTAAAATTATGTGAAAGTTTAAAAGGCGTAGTGCCGAATTTTGAACTGAAAACATGAGTAAGTTCATGTTTTAAAACATCATCAATATCGCTTTGATTCAAATAAATTTGCTTAAGCCACGGTTTAGCCACATCGGCTCTGTCGGCGCCAAACAATTCCCTCTTCTGCTTGCCGTCGGTAAATATATAAGAATCTATTTTACCCAAACTCTCGGTTTTTAATTGGGCGCTTAATTTTTGAAAATAAAATTCGTGCATAAGCGCCAAACGTTTTATTTTTTTTGATGAAATATTTCCAGAAAAAATAATCGTGAAGTTTTTTGTAGTTAATTTCCCGTTCAAGTTATTAAATAATCTATCCGAATTAGTAGAAAAACCGAGTGACGGTTTTACAAAATAAAAACCTGTAAAAATCAAAAGGAAAATAAAAAATCCCGTTATTCTTTTTAATAAAGAAGTATACAATAAATATCTTCCGGAGAATACAATAAGAACGGAGAATAGTAAAATTAACGAACGGTATAAGACCAATGTAAAGGTAATAGAAATATCTTCGTCGTAAATTGTTCCGGGATAAAATCCTATTAACGGATTATAAAAATAAATTTGAGGATTAAAATAAATTTCGGGCAGCCATGAAAAAAGGAAAAGCAGAAATAATAATATAAAAAGTATCCAGCCGTAGGCGTTTGCCACACAAACCGAAAAATATGCCAACGCCAAACCGAAAACATAAGAAACAAGAGGTATAATGATGTAAAACCAAATTCCGTTATCTACGGGGCAGCGCTGGATAAAATAAGTTGAAAACAAAGCAAAAATTAACGGAATAAGCGGTAATGTAACGAACGGAATTTTAAATTCCTTTATTACGCCAAAGAATTTATTTTTTTCGTTTACACTTTCTCCGTTAAGTATAATAAAAAGTAATCCGCCGAAAAAACCGAGGAAAATTCCGTTTACAACGGAGAAATCGAATCCGATAACGTTCGTTAAAGGAAAAGACAGCAAGAGCAGATTAATAATCAGGAAAGATCCGAAAATTATTAAGTTGTTTATTGCTAATTTAGTAGAAAGTTTGCTCATTAATATTCCTTCGTTGTTACCCTTTCAATATCTGCTCCCAATTTTTGCAATTTTTGTTCAATTTTCTGATAACCTCTGTCCAAATGATAAATCCTTAAAATCTCGGTTGTTCCTTCGGCTGCCAAACCTGCAAGAACCAAACTTGCGCTGGCGCGTAAATCGGTAGACATAACTTTAGCTCCGATTAATTTTTTTACGCCTTTAACAATAGCGCTGTTATTTCTCACTTCTATATTTGCTCCCAATCTAACTAATTCCGGAACGTGTTTAAATCTGTCAAGATAAATATTATCCGTTATTGTTGAAGTTCCGTTTGAAAGCGTCATGTATGCAGTCCACTGCGCTTGCATATCGGTCGGGAATCCCGGATAAATTGATGTAGTTACATCAATACTGTTTATATCCGAGTCCGTCGTATCAATTTCAATAAAATCTTCTTCAATATTGAGTTTAGCTCCGCTGTCGTCTAATTTTGTTAAAACAGATTCAATATGTTCGCTTTCCTTGTAAAGAAGCTTAATTTTACCGTGTGTAATTGCGGCGGCAATTAAAAGCGTTCCGGCTTCAATTCTATCCGGAATATTAGTGATTCCGGCGGGCTTCAGTTCATCAACGCCTTCAATTTCCAAATGACTCGAACCGATTCCATTTATTTTAGCTCCCATTTTTTGTAAATAACGTTCCAAATGAACTATTTCCGGTTCAATTGCCGCATTAGTAATTAATGTAGTTCCTTTAGCCAAAACGGAAGCCATCAATGCGTTTCCCGTTGCACCCACAGAAGATACGTCAAAATTTATTTTAGCTCCGTGCAATCTGTTTGCTTTTGCAATTATATATCCTTCTTCCAATTTAATTTCTGCGCCTAACTTTTCCATCGCTTCCAGATGTAAATTTATTGGTCGCGGACCCCAAGCGCAACCTCCGGGCATTGAAACTTTTGCAAACCCGTATTTTGCCAATAAAGGTCCCAACACATAAACCGAAGCTCTCATTTTTTTTACATGTTCGTACGGTGCCGTTTGACTTACAATATGCGAAGTATCAAGTTCGAGTTTATAATTTTCGAATTTTGTTTTCGCACCCAGTTCATTTAACAATTTTATCATTGTAAAAGTATCGTTCACTTCGGGAACGTTAAATATAATATTTTTCCCTTCTGTTAAAAGCGTTGAAGGCATTAATGCCAAACACGAATTTTTTGCTCCGCTTACGCTAACGCTTCCGCTCAGAGTCTTACCGCCGTGAATTACATATTTGTCCACAATTCCCTCTTATTTTAAATTAATTTCTTTATTAACCGGAAATATAAAAAAATTAAATATGGACTGTGAATTTAACTTTTTCCCAAGTAGAATGTAAAAATTGAATAATTAACTATTGATAGATTGACTAATATATTTTTTCTAAAATAAAATTTAATTTTGAATCCGGATTTGATTTAGAGTATGAGTGAGAACACATGTCCGGTCTAATTACAATTTTATCCCTAATTGATTTTCAAAAATCAGATTAATGATTTCGAATCATAAATTACCAATAAAAATATTTATGTTTCCAACTCCTTAAGCGGGAAAGTAAATATGTGAGTTTAGTTTAATTTTGAAATGAACGTTGTATTTCAAAAAAAAATTAAATATAAATGATTAA
>JALSTI010000014.1 GCA_026983795.1 Melioribacteraceae bacterium | reverse complement strand
TAAATTATAACTATTACGGAGATTTTTTAACAACCTATATACCTGGAAATCACTAATTTCTGAATTTCGGAAGTTCCCTCTCCTATTTGTAATAATCTTTGGTCACGGTAAAACCTTTCAATATTATATTCTTTCATTAATCCGTATCCGCCGTGAATTTGCACTGCATCGTCGGCAACTTCTTTAGCAATTTCCGAACAGTAAAGTTTTGACATTGCCGCTTCTTTGGCAAAAGGTTTACCTTGATCCCTTAACCAGCAAGCTTTATAAAGCAAATTTCTGCCGAGTTCTATTTTAGTTGCCATATCGGCTAATTTAAAAGCAATAGTCTGAAATTTGGAAATCGGTCTGCCAAATTGTTCACGCTGTTTAGCGTATTGCAAAGCCATTTCGTATGCACCTTGTGCCAAACCTAATCCCATTGCACCAATCGATAATCTTCCGTTATCCAATGTGCTTAACATTATATGAGACCCTTGACCGATTTTACCCAACAAATTTTCTTCCGGCACACGGCAATTTTCGAAGAATAATTCCGATGTATTTGAAGCGCGCCACATCATTTTGCCGTGCATAACTTTAGCTTCAAAACCCGGTGTACCGTTCTCTACCAAAATGGTAGTGAAAATCTTCTTGCCGTCATCCTTTGTTCCCGTAACTGCCTGAACGGTACAGCCGAGTGATATATCCGCCGATCCGTTTGTAATAAAAATTTTGGAACCGTTTATAACCCAAGACCCGTCTTCAAAAGTTGCTTTGGTTTTTGTTCCTCTCGAATCCGATCCGGCATTCGGTTCGGTTAAACCGAACGACCAGAGGTGTTCTCCGGTACAAAGCATTGGAAGATATTTTTCTTTTTGCTTTTCTGTTCCGTAATAATAAATCGGACCTATTCCCAAAGAATTATGCGCAGCCAATGTGGCTGCTTGCGAACCGTCAATTCTTGCCAATTCTTCTACTGCAATTATATAAGAGAGCGTATCCATATTATGTCCGCCGTATTTTTCGGGTAAATACATGCCGAATAATCCGAGATCACCCATTTTCTTTGTTATTTCTGCTGAAAACTCTTCCTTTTCATCCAACTCCTGAGCCACCGGTTTAATTTCCTGTTCTGCAAATTCTCTTACGGTGTTTCTAATCAAAATCTGATCTTCCGTTAAATCAAAATTCATAAGTCTCCTTTAAAATTATTTTATGTTCATAAAGTTGTAAAATATACTAAATTATTTTTTGCCATATATTACAATAATATGCGCAGGTTTTCTGATTATGCCGTTAAATATGCCATCAATAAATTTCCATAAACTAAAGGGTAAATATTTTAAAATTACATGCGTTCTAAGATGAATAAGCGCTTTGTTACCGAACAATTTCCAATCAGTAAATTGTAAATCATTTTTACTATATAAATTTAATAATATTTTTTCATCAAAGGAATGCAAATGACCGTGCATAGGAGTTTTTTGATTGCAATGAATACACAAACAATAGCGAATAATTTCTTTATACGGGGTTGTAATAATTAACGCGCCGCCGGGTTTTACAACTCTGAATAACTCCGTAATGAAACCGGCGGGATTAATAATATGTTCAATAATTTCGGAAGCAACTATTGTTTCAATGGAATTATTTTTAAATGGCAGTTTCAATGAATCGGATAAAACTTGTTTGTGTTTATCAGAATTAATTATTTGTTTGGCTTTAATTAAGTTTTGTATTGCAATATCCAAGGAAATAACTTCAACGTCATTATTCGTGAAATGCTTTGCAATCCATGCGGAACCGGAACCGACATCCAAAATGTTTTTAGTGTTTTTAGGAACCTTCGAGATTATGTATTCGTGAACTCTCCGTTCGTCATGCTTTGTTCCTGGTAAACGTTTCTCAAAATAATCAAATTCGATTGCATCTCTTTTGTAATGGGTTATATAATCGAATTGTTCCGCCATCAATAAAAATATCCGAAAATGTTTTTAAAATTAAATTTAAAGATATTGCTTTTTCACTACAATAAATAATATATTTCTATCCTATGAAGCTGAAAATAATACTTTTCATGTCAATTTTAATTATTCCGGTTCTTTCATCAAAAGCTCAAAGCTTATCCGGTGCCGTTTATTATTTGTCCCGTTATATTGCATCGGACCGCTTCAAAACATTGAAGCAAAATGTCAACGATGTGGATTTGGTAGATACTTTATATTTGCGTGCGTTAAAGTACGAAAACAATGATTATTCGGAAGCCTTGTTGGCATTGACTTTTACAACTTTACCGTTTAACAGAATGCCGTTGCATTTACCGGTTTTTGGTGCACAGATAAATTTAAGATTACCTTCGGTAAACGAATCGTTATTTTTAGAAAAAAACAAAGAATTACCTTCGCAAATTTTTTTCGATTCCCCGCAAAATCCGTTCGGCGATAAAGATAAAGTTGCGCATTTTTTTGGAAATGCTTTCTTAAGTTACAATATAACTTTCTTCAATATATCTAAATTTATGGGTATTTTAGTGGAGTTGTTTGAAACATCGTTCAAAGTTGGCGGCGGTTTGGACAACAGGGATTTAATAACAAATTATATCGGAGAATTTTTCGGTAAAGCACTTAATATAAATAAAAATTTATTGCCCTCGCAATCATTTAACCTTTATTTATTGCTCAGGGGATTTATAAAAATAAATTGATTAGGGAAATGAATAAAATTTTAATTATTGACGACGAAAAAGAAATTTGCGAAAGTCTTAAAATGATTTTGGAATATGAAAATTATTACGTTGATTATTCCACCAATCCGGATACAGGATTAAAAAAGATTGAAGAACAGAAATACGATTTACTCCTGTTGGATATTCAAATGCCGCAAATGAGCGGTTTTGAAATATTAAGCCGGTTGAAAGAAAAGAAAATCAATTTGGTTGTTATAATAATTTCCGCTCACAGCAGTATAGATAACGCGGTAAAAGCTACAAAATTAGGAGCATTCGATTTCGTTGAGAAACCGATTGACCGGGATAAAATATTAATTAGCGTTAGAAATGCGCTTAAAACATCGGAATTATTAAAGGAAAATGCAAAGCTAAAAAAAGATTTGCTGGAAGAAACCGGAATTTTAGGCGAGAGCAGACAAATTAAAAACATACTTGAAACAATAAAAAGAATTGCTCCTACAGACGCCAGAATTTTAATTACCGGAGAAAACGGAACCGGGAAAGAACTTGTTGCTAAAGAAATTCATAAATACAGTAAAAGATCGGACAAACCTTTTGTAGAGGTAAATTGTGCGGCAATTCCAAACGAATTAATCGAATCGGAATTGTTTGGTCACGAAAAAGGATCGTTTACCGGTGCAATGCAAAAAAGAATAGGAAAATTTGAACAAGCAAACGGCGGTACGCTTTTTCTTGATGAAATTGGCGATATGAGTCCTCAAGCCCAAGCCAAGGTTTTGCGTGCGATTGAAGATAATAAAATTGAACGCGTCGGAGGTAATCAAAAAATAGAGGTTGACGTTAGAATAATTTCCGCTACCAACAAAAATTTGGTAACCGAAATCGAAAACGGAACTTTCAGGGAGGATTTGTATCACAGGTTAAATGTAATTCCTTTGGAAATTCCTCCGCTCCGTGAAAGAAAAGAAGACATCGAACTGTTGTCTGAATTTTTTATGCGGAAAATTTGCGAGAAAAACAATTTCCCGCTAAAAACAATCGATAAAGATGCAATAGAAATTCTTAAGAATTTACCATGGACGGGAAACGTGCGTGAACTTAGAAATTTAATTGAACGTTTGGCAATTATGATTCCCGGTGAACTTATTACCGCAAAAGAATTGAGTAAATATTTACCCGTTTCTTCGGCAATTCATGATGATTTTTTAAATATTACCAATTCGTTTCAAGAGTTTAAAGAAAAAGCGGAAAAAGCGTTTATTGAAAAACAACTTGAAAACAATAACTGGAATATCAGCAAAACTGCCGAAGCATTGGGTATTCAAAGAAGTCATCTATACAGCAAAATGAAAAAATACGGTATTTCTAAAAATTAATTTTTAATTTAGCGATAGAACAAAAACGGGAGTTGTATGGGAAACACGATTTTTTCTAAAATTATTAATCGTGAAATACCTGCGGATATTGTATATGAAAATGAAAATATCCTAGCTTTTAGGGATATTAATCCGCAAGCGCCGGTACACATTTTAATTATTCCTAAAATTGAAATTCCTACAGTCAGAGATATCAACGGCAAAGAACATGGTCCCCTGTTAGGCGAAATGATTGATGTAGCAAATGAATTGGCAAAAAAAGAAGGGATTTCGGAAAATGGTTTCCGTTTGGTTTTTAACTGCGGAAAACACGGCGGACAGGAAGTTTATCATTTACACATGCATTTACTTGGCGGCAGACAAATGAAATGGCCTCCGGGATAGAAATACTACTTAAAGTTAAAACCGGAAAACAGTTAAATAAACGGATAATTATAATTCGAAACCGTTATATTTTTGAATATCCAAAGGCCTTGTCACCTATATCTTTTCTATAATAAATGCCTTCAAAATTTACTTTAGATAAAGCTTGATAAGCCTTTGTTTTGCAATAAGATAGATTATTTTCTTTAAGAGTGGATACTATATTTAAAACCCTGCCGCCGTTTGTAAGAATTTCTCCATTTTGAATTTTAGTCCCGGCGTGAATTACATAAACATCGTCATCATTTATTTCGTTTAAACCCGAGATTAAAAATCCTTTTTTATACTTCTCAGGATATCCTTTTGAAGATGCAACAACACAAATAGCGGAACCGCCGTTGTAATTCACAGATTGTTTATCCAAATTTCCGGTTGCGGCGGAAAAAAGCAATTGCAAAAAATCACCCTTCAATAACGGTAAAACCACTTGTGTTTCGGGGTCGCCAAACCGGCAATTGAACTCAATTACTTTTGGTCCTTCTGTTGTCAAAATCAAACCGCCGTAAAGGCAGCCGGAAAAAGTCGATTCTTCGGACTTTAAAGCTTTAAGCACCGGCTCAATAATTTTCAATTCTATTTCCTGCATTATCTTATCGTTTACAAAAGGAGTAGGAGCGTATGCTCCCATTCCGCCGGTATTTTTTCCTTTATCCCCTTCTCCAATTCTTTTATGATCTTGCGAAGGAGGCAAAATTTTGTAAGAAGTTCCGTCGGTAATTGCAAAAACCGAAACTTCCTGTCCTTCGAGAAACTCTTCTATTACAATTCTATCCCCTGCGGTTCCGAATTTATTATTCAAGAGACAATCCTTAACGGCATTTTCCGCTTCGTTAAAATTTTGACAAATAACCACGCCTTTTCCGGCTGCTAATCCCGATGCTTTAATAACAGCGGGAAAATTAATTTTATTTATATATTCGATTGCGTTTGTATATTCACCGGATGAAAAGGACTTAAATTTAGCGGTTGGAATGTTGTATTTTTCCATTAAATGTTTTGCAAAAGCTTTATCGCTTTCAATACGGGCTGCTTTTTTAGAAGGTCCGAAC
>JALSTI010000013.1 GCA_026983795.1 Melioribacteraceae bacterium | reverse complement strand
TTACAAGTTGCTCTTGAGTTCTGATAATTTCTTCATTTTTCTCTTGGAGTTCTTTAATAGATTGTGCTTTTGATATTGCCGAAACCGCATGCTCACGGAATTTTGCCAATATTCCGGCAGTTTCCGAATCGAAAGCATTTTTTTCTGCAAAGCTATCGAATACCACATAAGCTTCCAACTTTCCGCCCCATTCAACCGCCATTACAAGCATCGATTTGGCTTTACTGAACTTAGACATTTTATCGTCGGCATACATCTTGCCGGTATCGCTAATAATATAAATACCTTTCTCAATTTCTTTGGAGTTTTGCGTGTACCTTTTGAGTAATTCATCAGGAAAAAATTCAATTGATTTAGTATCGTCAACTTTATGCCCGAGAGTATAAGCCACTCGAAATTTATTGTCGTTATGATCGAGCATAAATACCGCAGCTTTTTCGGCTCCGGGAATAAAATTAACCGTTTGATGCAGCAGAGAGTTGAACAAAGTTTCCAAATTATCAGCGCTGTTTATTACTCTTACAAACTTATCTACTCTTTTTAACTCTTCGGATTGTTTTTTAATTAATTCGGCTTCCCGCAATTTAGCTCTGTTACGTTCTTTGGTAATTAATCTATGTCGCATAATTTTGTTTACGATAACAACAGCAATGAGAAATATTAACCCGTAAATAACAAAAGCCCACCAGGCAAGATACCACGGAGGAAGCACTTTAAATTTATATAATCCGCTTTCGCTTACATTTCCGTAAGTATTTTTTGCACGGATGTTAAACCGGTATTCGCCCGGCGATAAATTTGTGTATTCTTTTTTCGTATCTTTAGTCCATTGCGACCATCCGGCATCATTGCCTTCAAGAAAGTACTGGAATTGAGTTTCTTTCGAATTGTCAAAAGCAGGAGCCGCAAATTCAAAAAGAATATCATTTTGCTTAAATGGAAGAATAGCGTTCTTTTTATCTATCTGAGTTATACTTGCACTTGCACCGTCAAAAATAAGCGAGTCGTTATTAACTACAACTTTTCTTATAAGCGCCGGATACTTTATATTAATATTTTTCATACTTAAAGGATCGTAACGGACCAAAGCATCGTCAGTATTTATCCATAAAATTTCGTTATTCGTTTCCGGATTAATATCGGAATATAAATTTCTAACCGAGTATAAATCTAATCTCTTAAATTCCGGATTCGCTGTCCATTTATACATACCATCGCTTTGAAGAAAAGCCTTGCCTAACTCCCTAACTCCATTTATTTCAGCCAATATCCACAAATTATTATTATTAGATTTTTTGATATTGACGATTGAATTTCCGGGTTTCGTAAATATTTTTCCCAATGTCGAATCGGGTATAAACTTTTTTGAATTATTGTCAAATTTGTAAGTTCCTTTATTGCTTGCAAGCAGCATCTTATTTTGAACTTCGAAAATTCCGAATTTATTCGACGGAAGTTCATCATTATTATAAAATTTTGTCACTAATTCTTTATCATTCCCTTCAAGTAGTTTTTTCATATTACCGGAAAAATGATAAAGACCTTTATAAAATCCTGCTATCCAAAGACTTCCGTCTTCATCTTCGACAATCGAAAATACTTCATCCTCCAATGATTTTGAATATTTAACTATTAATTTTTTATCTCCGCGTTTTTGAATTATTGAGAATCCGTCTCGATGCCCGACATAAACAATACCCGGAAATACTTTGGATTTTACTAAAACGTTAACCGAATGATCAAGAATTGGTTCGCTTAGTTTATTATTTTCTATTCTGGAAAGTCCCCAATTGGTTCCGGCCAGCAATATACCGTCAAAGTCCAGTAAAGCATACGCCGGCTTAATACTTCCTTTTAATAATTTAAATATTGAGTTTTTATGTGGTAAATATAAAACGCCCAATTCGTTTGTTACATATAATATACCTTTATTCCTATAAACCGAAGAAGACATATCTTTTAACATTCCGTCATCTTTAAAAATTGTAAACGGCGAGGGATATTCAATGTGAGCAATTCCGTTTACGGTTGCTAACCAAAGCCCGCCGGAACGGTCGGTATAAACATAAAATATTACATTTGTCGGTAAGCCGGAATTTTCATCAATTATTCTTAATAAATGTCCTTTTGTATCCATTATTACCGCTCCGCCGCGTTGTGTAGCAATTGCATAATTTCCGTTTTCTGTTATGCATGTATTATAAATTTGATTATGCCTGAAGAAGCTGTCAGCATCGCTGTTAAATTTCGAAAAATGCTTCCCGTCGAATATATACATCCCCTTTATGTTTGTTGTTACAAGTATTTTCCCTTTTTGATTTGATTTTCTATCGTCAAAAGGAAGCATATTAAAAACTCCGGTTGAAGCAAAATATTCGCCGCCGGGCATCAATTTAACTTTATCGCCATCTATGAACATCAGACCAATACCGTTATTTCTTGTATAGATTGTATCGTTTATACTGTAAAACCGGTAAGATATAACAGAATCGATTATATTAATTTTTTTCCCGTTCCATGTAAATATTTTATCTTTTGTTTTGAAGTAAACACTGTTAGATGAAACTGCTACATCCCAGACTTCACCAAATTTATGATATTTTTCATCAAGGAATGGCAGCAACGATTTATATTTTAATTCCCCGACCGAATCCGGCACAAGATAGCCAAAGTCTGATGTGGCGCAAACATATATCGTTCCGCTTGAGTCCATAGCCATTGATCTTACATTAGAGTCGTTTGGAGTTTTAATTTTCCTCCATGTATTTCCGTCGTATTCCAATATTCCCGAACCGTTACCAAAATACATTACTCCCCGTTTATCTTGAAGTATACACCAATTAGCAGTTCCGGATTTGTATTCTTTCGGACTAAAATATTTAACAAACGGTTCACCGGATTGAAGATACTTATATTGCACAGATTGAGCGTACGAACCTAAATTTAAAACTAAAAGCAATATTAAAGCAATCTCAAATCCTCGTTTTATTTTAATCTTGAAATTTTTCATTTGTCCTTTATTTTTATCAATCCTGTTACTATTTATACTTTTCAATATAACACAAAAATTGTAGTAATATTTAATTTTTATTAGAAATTAAATAATTTAATATTTCTTTAAGTGAATTAAATTTTAATGGTTTTGTAAAATAGTAATCGGCTCCGTATTTTTTTGCCAGATTAAAATTGACTTCATCGCCATACGCGGTTATAACAATTACTTTCTGTTCCGGATATTTGGATTT
The DNA here is from genome assembly GCA_026983795.1 of Melioribacteraceae bacterium. GTDB lineage: Bacteria > Bacteroidota > Ignavibacteria > Ignavibacteriales > Melioribacteraceae > BMS3ABIN04. The sequence continues at coordinate 2,275 of JALSTI010000013.1, read as the reverse complement.
AATTATTTTCAGTAATTCTATTCCCGTCATTCCGGGCATATTTATATCCGTTAAAATAAAATACTCGGACCTGTTTTCAAGTTCCTCAATTATCTGCAAAGCCGATTGCCCGCTAAGCGCAAAGCTAATTTGCATGTCACCCGATTTAATTTCTTTCCTAAATTTTTGTTTAAATAAAAATTGTACATCGGTTTCGTCATCCACTACAATTAGTCTCATGTAAAACTCCCGGTAATTAATATTTTAATTTTTTGGTAAGGTAATAATAAATTCCGTGAACTCACCTTCTTTTGTATCGAATTTGATTTCTCCTCCATGCTCTTTCACTATTATGTCATAACTAAGCGAAAGTCCCAATCCGGTACCTTCACCTGTAGGTTTAGTTGAAAAAAACGGATTGAACAGATTCTCTTTAACGCTTTCCGGAATTCCGCAACCGTTATCTTTTATTCGAATTTCAACTTTGTCTTTCATGTTTTTTGTTGATACTTTTAATAGAGGTGAAAAGTCTTTACCATTGCTTCTTTTTTTAATGTTTGCCGCATAACATGCGTTATTAATTAAATTTAAAAATACTCTGCTTACATTCTGCGGAACTATGTCAACTTTCCCAATCGTTTCGTCATAATTCTTATCAATGGAAATATTAAACTCCTTATCCTGAGCTCTTAATCCGTGATATGCGAGAGTTAAATATTGGTCTAGTAAGCCGTTTAAGTCCGTTGGAGTTTTTTCACCCGACTTTCCCCGTGAATGCAGAAGCATTCCTTTTATAATGCTATCAGCACGTCTTCCATGGTCATTAATTTTTTCCATATTTGATTTCAAATCTTGAATAAGTTCATCAAACAGATTAAATTTTTCTTCAGATATTTTTAACTTCTCATTTTCCAATTCCTCCGCCAGTTCCTCTATCATTTCTTTAGATAATTCAGCAAAATTATTTACGAAGTTTAAGGGATTCTTAATTTCATGAGCAATTCCAGCCGTTAATGCTCCTAAAGATGCAAGTTTCTGTTGAGTTACCAATTGTTCCTGGGTTTTGATAATTTTTTCATTCTTCTCTTGTAATGCTTTAATTGATTGAGCCTTAGAAATAGCAGAGATTGCATGTTCGTGAAATCTATTTAAAATACGGGCGGAAGATACATCGAATGCATCTTTACTTTTGAAATTATCATAAACTACAAAAGCTTCAGGTGTTTTATCGCGCCCGACCGCCATTACAAGCATTGATAAGGGTTTGGCAAATTCTTTCATTTTATTATCGCCGTACAAATCATCCGTATTTCTAATGATAAATATTCCTTTCTGGACTTCATTAGAATTCTCCATATATCTTTTGCGTAATTCATCAAACGTGAAAGTTAAATTTTGTAAATCCCGGATTTTATATCCCGCAGTGAAATCGACATGGAACAAATTATCTTTTTTATTAAGCAAAAAGATAGCCGCTTTTTCCGCTTTAGGAATAAACTTTACGGTTTCCGTTAATAGCGAGTTAAATAAACTTTTCAAATCTTCGGCATGATTAATCACTTTAACCAATTCATCAACCGTTTCAAGCTCTTCGGCTTGCTTTTTAGTAAGATCGGCTTCCCTTAATTTTGCTCTATCTCTTTCTTTTGATATAATTCTTCTTCTCATTACTCTATCGGTGACAAATATCCCAACAAGAAATAATAATATGTAAGCCGAATAAGCCAATTTTGTTCGCCACCAAGGAGGCGTTACAATTATCTTTAATGATGTACCGCTTAAATTCCAATTACCGTCGTTATTTGCTCCTCTAACAAATAGCGTATAACTGCCCGGATCAAGATTTGTAAATGTTACATCTCTTTTTGTCCCGAGCTGAATCCAATTGTTATTATATCCTTTAAGTTTATAAGCATAAGTGTTTTTGTGCGAATTATTAAAACTCAATGCTGCAAATTCAAATGTTAAGATATTATCGTTATATGACACTGTAATTTCTTTTTTTTCCGGTATTCCTTTTTCGATAACCAGTGTATTTTCGCTATTGACTGCGCTATATCTTTTTAATGAAGTAATAACAATATTGGGAATGTATGGATCTATCCTGACTGCTTTTGGTTCGAATGCAATTACACCGCCAACACCTCCGAAATAGAGCAAACCGCTTTTTTTACTCTTGTATGAAACGTCCTCAAACTTACTGGTTCTTAAACCGTCCGATTCGTATAGATTCCAAAATTTATTTTTCTCAGGATTAAATTTAGACAAACCATGTGCGGTACCAATCCACAAATTA
>JALSTI010000012.1 GCA_026983795.1 Melioribacteraceae bacterium | reverse complement strand
AGAACGCAAATATGCAAATATTTTTTTTACATTTGTGAAATATTTTTCAGATTAATTATTTACCGGAGTCGGATTTTGTAGAATCTTTCTTAAAATCCAACGAAATTGAATTAATACAATACCTCTTCCCCGTCGGATCCGGACCATCATCAAAAACGTGACCTAAATGGCTTCCGCATCTTGCGCAAAGCACTTCTTTTCGATGCATACCGAAAGTATAATCGTCCACCAATTTTACGCTGTGTTCCGAAACCGGCTTCCAGTAACTCGGCCACCCGCTTCCTGATTCGTATTTAGTGTCAGAACTAAATAATTCATTACCGCAAGCGGCACATACATAAATACCCGTTTCTTTATTTTTATAAAATTTACCTGTAAATGCCCTTTCGGTTCCTTTTTCCCTTAAAACTTTGTATTGTTCTGGAGTTAGTTCCTTTTTCCATTCGTCTTCCGACTTATTTATCTGAAATTCCATTTTGTTTTCCTTTTTGGTTTTAGTAGAGTCTTGAACTGATCTGGTTGATTCGTTTTTTAATGAAGAATCATTAAGCATTGCAATGAATGTTATTAAAACAACTGCTAAAATCAAATATATATATTTTTTCATTTTCTCCTCGCTTTTTCCAAATATAACTATTTCCAATAAAAGTTATCAGGTAAAAATTTATATATTATTGTATTGATCTGCGGGACTTACATCATTTAGATTGGCCACACAACTTTTCTTGCCAAAAACTTTATAACGAACTTTGGCAATTGCATCATAAACTTTATTACAAAGCGCCAACGGAAATATTTTAATAAATTTCAGCCATTTCCATGGTGGTTCCAGTTCTTCAAAAATAGAAATTAGCGCAGAACATTTTGTAAAGATTTTACCTTTAGAGACTAAAAACAAAGTAGTGTAATTTTCTTCATAAATTTTTAGTTTTATTTTTTCTTTTTCCGAAAGCTCTTGTAATGGTAAAAATTTAAATTTATTCGATTTATCGATTTTTAATAAAAATCTGACCAATTCTCCGCACAAATTGCAAACGCCGTCGTACAAAATAACAGGTTTTGTATTCTTTAGGTTATTAACAATCATAATTTCAATTATCTTTATTATTTATCATTACCGGAAAACCTTCGTTTTGCCAAGCTTGATATCCACCAGTAAGATTATAAACATTAGTAAATCCGTAACGCATTAAAACGCTTGCCGCAATAGCGGATCTGTCCCCCGTACCGCAATAAACAATTAAATCTTTTTCTTTAGGAAGCAGTTCCAAATTATCGGTCAAATATCCCGCATGTATATTTTTTGCACTTGGAATATATCCTTCGTTAAATTCTGTGTAACTCCTCACATCTATAATTTCAAGATTGGAATCATCAATTTTATTAAGAAGTTCTTTAACAGAAATTTGTTTCATTACTTCAAGTTCGTTACAGTGGTTAGCCCAACGGTCCAACCCGGTTATATAACCGTAAAAATGGCTGTAACCAATCCGGACAAGCTCTTTGGTAATTTCCACAATTCTATCGTCTTTTGCAATTAAAACAAACGGTTCGTCAAAATGAAGCATCCATCCCGCCCAAGTACTGAACGCGGAGTTATCTTGAATATTTAATGAGCCTTTTATATGTCCGCCGGCAAATGAAAACTTATCGCGGGTATCAATTATAATTGTATTCTTCTCAACAGCTTCTCTGAGTTGAGGGAGCGATAATTTTGCCGGGTGCGGTATTCCGCCCAAAACAGTGGGACCGAATTTATTCAATTTTTTCATCATTTTAAAATACTTTGGCGGTTCCGGTTGATCTTTCAATAATAAATCCACAAATTCATTTACATCATTAATTTTCATTGCCCAATTCGTAATTTTCTCATATCCAACGGTGGAACTTGGAACGGCTCCCAAAGCTTTTCCACATGCGGAACCTGCTCCGTGTCCTGGCCAAACTTGAATATAGTCGGGTAAGCTTTTAAATAATTTCAAAGACTCAAACATTTGTTTAGCGCTAATTTCTTGTGTACCGGAAATTCCGGCAGCTTTCTCCAAAAGATCCGGTCTGCCAACATCTCCTACAAAAACATAATCGCCGGTTAATAACATTAGAGGTTTCCCGGTAATAACTTTATCCGTAATAAGAAACGCAATATGTTCGGGAGTATGTCCCGGAGTATGTAAAACGCTTAGTTCAATATTTCCCAGTTTAATTTTATCTCCGTGTTTCAATCCGGTATGAGTGAAGTTATATTTCCAGTCCTCACCGCCTTCATCCGACAAATAAATCTCCGCATTGGTAGCCGCGGCTAATTCCCGTGAACCGCTTAAAAAGTCGGCGTGTATGTGGGTTTCCGAAACATGTGTAATTTCCAAATTTTCCTTTTCGGAAATATCGAGATAAATATCTATATCGCGGCGCGGATCAATAACGATTGCCTGTTTAGTTTCTTGGCAGCCGATTATATAACTGGCTTGCGCAAGTCCGTCTTCATATATTTGTTTAAAAAACATTTAATACTCCCCTCTAACGTTTACCTTTCCAGTTCACCGTTCCAGCCGATAATTCCATCGGCCAAATTATAAACTTCCGTAAATCCTAATTTCAGCATTTCCATACAAGCGTAATAGCTTCTGTTTCCGCTGCGGCAGTAAATATAATAACTTTTGGACTTATCTAATTTTTCAATTTCATGAATAAAATATGGATCCATCAAATCCAAATTTATTGAATTGGGAATTCTCACGTCGTGATATTCTTGAGGTGTTCTAACATCAAGTAAAACTGCATTTTCGTTTTTTTCTAATTTTTCCTTAAAATTTTCAGCATCTAAATTTTGGACATTAGGTCTGTTTTTCAGGAACGATGAAATGAAAGAGGTCATTAATAACTTACCTTGATTGTTAATGAAAAATCAGTTCTTTACCGAGAATATAAATAGACATTATCATCACAAACCAGCCGAAAGCCGGTTTTAATTTAGCGCCGGAAATATATTTAGATAAAATACTGCCGGCAATAATTCCGGCAACAGCCATTACGGAAAATATACTCAACAATTTCCAATCTATTATCCTGTGCGCTCCAATATCGCCCATAAATCCGATAAGCGAATTTACAGCAATGATTAATAGCGAAGTACCGACCGCCATTTTCATGGGAAGTTTGGCAAGCAATACCAGTGCGGGAATAATTAAAAAACCGCCGCCCGCTCCCACCAATCCCGTTAGTGTGCCGACCAATATTCCCTCCATAATAATCATGGGATAATTAAATTCGATTTTTTGTGTTTCCACTTCCACCCTTTTATCTTTAATCATAAAGTAAGAAGAGAAAAACATTAAAACCGCAAAAAGAACCATAATAAAAAGGTCTTTGGTAATAACAATAAATCCCAAATCCCAAATCTGATCCGGAATTGCAGGAACAATAAACATTCTGGCAACGAACACTGCAGAAAAAGCAGGTATCGCAAACACTACGGCTGCCATAAAATTGACCAATTTTTTCTTCATATACGCAGAGGCACCAATAAGACTGGTGAGTCCTACAATAAACAATGAGTATGCTGTTGCGTTAACGGGAGTTACACCCATCAAATATACAAGAATTGGAACCGTTAATATTGATCCGCCGCCGCCTATTAAACCTAATGTAAGTCCGACAAAAATTGCAGAGAAGTAACCGAGTATTTCCAAAAATATCCTTTTCTTGAATAAATAAAATTAAATCAGTTAGTAACTTCGAAAAGTATTAAAATTAATACAATACAGATATGATATCTTTTTTACAAAAAGGATTCAACTTCAAAGTTACTTTTGACCGGATTGCGGTAGTTTAATTAATTTAACCAAATTTATTTTCGTTTTTGTTGAATGAAGAATAATAATGTGGTAATTGCCGATGGTAACTTTTTCTCCTCTTTCTGGAATTCTTCCTAAATTTGTCATAATAAAACCGGCTAAAGTTTCATATTCCCCTTCGGGTATATTCAGATTAAATTCTTCATTAATATAGTCAATTTCCACTTTCCCGCTTATAACGTAGGTCGAGTCATCAATCTTTTTACATACCTCCTCTTCCACGTCATATTCGTCCCGTATTTCACCTAACATTTCTTCTATTAAATCTTCAATAGTTAAAATTCCAGCCGTACCGCCAAACTCGTCTACTACAATTGCCAAGGAATAATGATTTTCCAAAAACTCGTTTAACATATCAAGACTTTTTTTAGTCTCGGGAACAAAAACCACATCTCTCAAAATGCTTTTTAAATTTTCAGGTTTTTTGAACATATCGTAAGCATAAACAATTCCTTTAATATTATCGAGGCTTTCGCTATAAACCGGTAATTTGGAATATCCGGATTCGATAAATATTTTAATAGTATCATCAATAGTACTATTGATATCTACGCCAACTATTTCGGTTCTCGGTGTCATAGATTCGTAAATTTTCTGTTCGCCCAAATCAATTATTTTTTTTATTATATCGGATTCCTCTTTATCAACGACGCCAACATTCGAGCTTTCCTCTATCAGGGAATGAATATCCTCTTTTTCGAATGCGTGGGCGAAATTTTCATCGGTTAAGTTTTTTGAAGTTGTTAATATTGAAGAAATTGATGATGTTAATTTTACAAACGGGTAAAGCAAAAAAGTTATAATTCTAATTGGTAAAGCCGTTGTCATTATTAAACCGTCGGCAAATTCCCGCGCCAGGTATTTAGGAATTAATTCGCCAAAAAGAAGAAGTAAAAACGATGATATTAATAAAATTTCCAGATCATTCAAATTATATACATTAACCATAATAACCGTTATTATAGAAGCGAAGGCAATATTGACAACGTTGTTAGAAATAAGGATTGTTGAAAAGAAAATTTGCGGATTTTTCATAAAATAGAACGCCGATTTAGCCGGGAAAATATTTTTACGGGCTGCAAGTTCTATTTTAATTTTATTAGAAACAACAAAGGCTAATTCTGAAGACGAAAAAAAAGCACTTAAAACCAATAATATAACTAAAAGCACAACTTCCATTTTTTAGTAAACCTTTTCTATAGGAACATTTTCAATTACTTTTTCAAATTCATCTCCATCATCAACAAAAATCAGTTTAACGTCAATCTGTTTATTATAATTAAAACCCGGAGTTAAAATCATTCCTTTAATAGTGGAAAATAATATTTTTAGATCTGAATTATCCGGAACATTTTCACGTGTTGTAGGTTTGATAAAAAATATTCTGTTTTTGTTTTGATAAATCTTAATATATTTTAACTTTAATTTATCTAAATTAATTCCGGGTTTATTAACAAAAGTTAAATCCCCGCTTATGTTAAATCTCGGTTCCGATCCGGGCATCAGGTCTACCCAAGCATATAATTTCTTAATAGTTACATTTTTCAACTCGGGTAATTTTTCACCTGCCGGTAATTTCTTTTTATAACGTGTATCTTTTGTTATTTGGGTTTCCGAGCACCCGAATAAGATTAAAGCTAAAATTAAAAACGCAATAGTTATTTTTCGCATTTCGTTTG
>JALSTI010000011.1 GCA_026983795.1 Melioribacteraceae bacterium | reverse complement strand
ATGTATATTGAATTGTTTTCCAGAAATTTATAAAATGTTTCCAATATTACCCCTAATCTAATCTGTAATAAAGTTCATCTTTTAATAGAATGGATTTATAAGTCATACGCCACATCCATATAAAAAGAATAGTAAAAGCAATTAACGAAACATAAAAAATTACCTGCATAGTTACGTTCATTTTAAAATCGACCACAGGTCCGGCATTTGTATCATCGGCTGAACCGGGATGTAAGCCGGTCATAATTCTTGGCATAATAAAAACAAAAAACGGCACTGTTAAAAATGCAAAAATAGAATATACTGCCGAAAGTCTGGCGCGCTTATCTTCATTTTCTATTGCAGAGCGCAGGGCAAACAAAGAACCGTAAATAAGCAAAAGAATAAAAATACTTGTTTCGCGCGGGTCCCAATGCCAAAATGCGCCCCAGGTAAATTTTGCCCAAATTGAACCTGTAATAGTAGCCAATATCGTAAAAATAAATCCCAATTGTAATGCAGCGTTAGATTTTGCATCGTGAACTAAATCTTTTTTACGTAAATACTGAATACCTTGTACCATAGCAATTAAGTAAGCCATTACAGCAACCCAAGCAGTTGGAACATGAAAAAATATAATTTTCGCTTTTTGTTCCAATCCGGGAATATTGGGCATTTCGTACCAAGTTGACGGATGCTTAACAATAGGAAAAGTCAATCCCGAGATTATAACCAATGTCATTAAAACGAGTAATGTGATTTTCCACTTCATCTATTACATTTAATTTTTGATGGACAAATTAAAATTATTACGGTATATCAATATAAAACAAATTGATAAATTTGAAAACAAAAAAGAATTAATCAGATATTGTTGTTTTATTTAACAAATATTTTACCGTTAATATAGTGAAAAGTTGCGTAATTTTTAGTCACAAAATTTGCATCTGAAAAAATTTTCATTATTATTGTAATTGAAGTTAACCGGAAACTTAAATTTTGATAACTTATTAATTTTCCATATTTTTCGTTTAAGATATATCCCAAGTCGATAAAAAAAAGGAAACAAATAAGACTTTTAATTGTAAAAAGCATATTTAATCCTATAATATCACAAAAAGGAGGTTTAATAGAAAAGGTTTACTGATTTATCAATTTAACAAATTGGAGATTTTATGGCTGAAGAAAAAATCAGTAACCAAAATTCAAATCCATTGTCTGATTTAATCAGTGATGAAATTTTTGAACTTCTTAACAGTAGGGGTTTGATAAACGAAAAATCCCTCCGTGATTATCAAATTCGGAAAAAATTTAAGAGATTAAGAGAAGAAAAAATAAGCGCGGCAGAAGCAATTGAACAATTAAGAAGCGAATATCCCTATCTGCAATTCGATACGCTTAGAAAAATCGTTTACCATATTAATAAATAATCTTGACAAAAAAACTAACTTACGGTATATTTAAATTATTACTTCGAAGATCTTAATTGATCTTTGAATTTTTTTAGCCCAGTGCCTCCCCCAACACTGGGCTTTTTGATGAAAAATGAGGAAAGATTATGGCTAAAACAAGCAAACGAATCAGAGGTCAAAAAAAAGTTTCTGTCTCTCCGTTTAAAAATTACTGGACAAAAGAAAATTATTATTTACTCGGCTTAGGATTTTTAATCTTAATTACCGGTTTTATTTTAATGGATCAAGGACCGTGGGACAATCCCGTTTCCAGAACAATTTCCCCTATTGTTCTTCTTATCGGTTACTTAATTATCTTTCCGTTGGCAATCTTATACAGAAAGAACAAAAACAATAAGCAAGAAAATGTTTCTGGCTAAGATTACCGGAAATTTAGTGGCAACCCAAAAAGATAAAAGCTTAAAAGGACATAAACTTTTATTCTATCAACAAATTGATTTTCAAGGGAATTTAATAGGCAAGCAAGATCAAATTGCGCTTGATCTTATTGACGCGGGAATTGGAGACACTGTTCTTGTTGTTAAAGAAGGCGCGGCGGTTCAACAAATTTTAGGTCACAAAAACGCTCCGGTTAATACTATGGTTGTTGCCGTTGTTGACGATATTGAAATTAATGAATAATCTAAATAATTTCTTAAAACCTTTTGAATCAAACTAAATTCGAAAAATTAACTTATCTTAATCTTTTACTTGATATCGACGGTATCGGTCCGCAAAAAATTTTAAATTTAATTGCCAGATTTAAATCGGTTGAAAAAATCGTCTATTCCAATTTTAACGAATTGATAAAAGTACCCGGCGTAAGTGAAATACTTGCAAAAAAGATATTACGCGCCGGGAATAACTTGGAAAATATTAAAACAAAGCTGGAAAAAGATACCCGGATATTAGAAAAATTAGGAGCGCAAATTATAACTTTTTGGGATAGCGATTATCCGGCACTGCTAAAAAACATATATTCGCCGCCAATTATACTTTATATTTTAGGCAACATTATTGAAAAGGATAATAATTCAATTGGAGTTGTTGGTACAAGGCGACCTTCAAACTACGGTAAATGGGCGGCCGAAAAAATCACCGGCGAACTGGTAAATCAAAATATTACTATTGTAAGCGGTTTAGCCCGCGGTATTGATTCAATAGCTCACAGAACGGCTTTGAAAGCAGGAGGTAGAACTATTGCCGTAATAGGTTCGGGTTTGGATGTAATTTACCCTCCGGAAAATAAAAAGCTTTTTTATGAAATTGCCGAAAACGGAGCTGTTGTTTCGGAATATAAATTAGGTACAAAACCCGACGCTCAAAATTTTCCAAAGAGGAACAGAATAATTTCAGGATTATCGTTGGGAACCGTTGTTGTGGAAACCAGAAAAAACGGCGGCGCTTTGCAAACGGCAGCTTTTGCATTGGACCAAAACCGCGAAGTCTTTGCCGTTCCGGGAAATATTAATATTCAACAATCGGAAGGAACTAATACAATTATTAAAAGGGGCGAAGCTAAATTAATTACTTCGGCTAGCGATATTTTAGACGAGCTTTCAATTAAGTTAAATCCTTCTGCAAACAATAAAAATAAACCTAACGTGGAAGTCAATTTGTTCGAACAAAAAATTTTGGATACGCTAAGCTACAATCCCGTTCATATTGATAAAATTGCCGCTTCTTCCAATTTAAATACATCCGAATGTTTGGTTTATTTGCTTTCATTGGAATTTAAAGGTTTGATAAAACAATTACCGGGAAAGAATTTTATTTTAAATTGACTAATACTTTTTTTTGCCTTTCCAAAATTTCTCTAACCTTTCTTTAATCTTTTTTTCTTGACCGTTTTCCGAAGGGAAGTAATATTGAGATGATTTCAATTCCCCGGGCAAATAATTTTCCTGAATAAAATGATTTGGATAATCGTGGGGATATTTATAGGATTTACCATAATCCAGCTCTTTCATCAATTTAGTAGGAGCGTTTCGTAAATTAAGCGGAACCGGATAAGCGGGTTTTGTACGTACGGTTTCAATTGCTTTTTCAATTCCCAAATACGAAGCGTTGCTTTTAGGCGAGGAAGCCAAATAAGTTGCACATTGCGCTAAAATAATTCTTGCTTCCGGCATCCCGATTTTTTCAACCGCGCTGAATGTAGTTTCGGCTAATACCAAAGCGTTAGGAGAAGCGTTGCCTATATCTTCCGAAGCAAAAATAATCATTCTTCTTGCAATAAATAAAGGATCTTCGCCGCCTTCAATCATTCTTGCCATCCAGTAAAGTGCGGCATCGGGATCGCTGCCCCGCATACTTTTAATAAAAGCGGAAATAGTATTGTAATGTTCTTCGCCGGTTTTATCGTATAAACTTCCTTTTTTTTGTACGATTTCGGTTAGAACTTCTTTGGTAATATTTACGGGCAATTGCGGGATTTCGTGAACAATTGCAGCTTCCAGAATATTCAGCATTACACGTGCATCTCCGCCAGATAAATAAATTAAATATTCTTTATCTATATGCTCTATTTCTAACGAGCTTAAAAATTCATCTTTCTCCAATGCATCGTCTAAAATTTCCAATAAGTCATCTTTCGATAGTGCGTCTAACACAAAAATTCTTAATCGCGACCTTAACGCCGGTATAACTTCAAAAGAAGGATTTTCCGTAGTAGCTCCGATTAAAATAATTTTTCCCGCTTCAACCGAAGAAAGCAAAGCATCTTGCTGTGCTTTATTAAAGCGGTGTATTTCATCTATAAATAAAACAGTCCTTTTGCCATAATCCAAATTTGTATCCGCCAGTTCTATAACTTTTCTGATATCTTTAACTCCCGAAGAAACCGCATTAATTTGGTAAAATTCCGAATTGGTCTGTTCCGAAATAATTTTTGCAAGCGTAGTTTTTCCGGTTCCCGGCGGTCCCCATAAAATAAAAGAACTCAAAGTATCATTTTCAATCATTCGCTGCAAAGGTTTGCCTTTACCAACTAACTTTTGTTGTCCTTTAAAATCTTTTAGTGAATGAGGGCGAATTCTTTCTGCAAGAGGCGTTTGAGGTATTGATATTTTATTTTGTTCAGCCACAATTGTTATGTTAAGAATTATTTTTTTTCAATTTTAAAAGATTCTTCATTCTTTTTTTTCATATTATACTTTTCACGTGCAAGTTTTTCCAATTTAACGTCGCTGTGTTTTAGTGAATCGATTTCGGCTTTTAATTTATTAATCTCATTTTGGGAATTCAAAATTTGCTTGTCTATATTGCTAATTTCATGTTTAAGTTTCAGATATTTTATTACTCCCTTGTTACTGAACAACAAGTATAAAACACTTATAATGAGAATTGTAAAATAAATTAATCGTAAATAATTTTTTTTCTTTCGTTTAATCACTTAGTGCATCTGTAATTATATTCTCAATTAATTCTTTGAAGGAAATACCTTCCGCTTCCGCCATTTTAGGAACCAAACTATGTGCGGTCATTCCGGGCAAAGTATTAACTTCCAAACAATAAGTTTCTTCCTTGTAATTCATTCTAAAATCTACTCTGCCATAATTTTTACAGCCGAGCGAATTAAAAGCAAGAAGGGCTTGCTGTTGAAGATGCTTCCGGGTTTTCCCGGAAATTTTAGCCGGCACTTCATACTTGCTCATTCCGTCAAGGTATTTGCAATCATAATCAAATATCTGATGCTTTGGAATAATTTCCAAAACAGGCAAAGTATGGTTTCCGATTATGCCAACCGTTAATTCCCTTCCATCAATAAATTCTTCAATTAATGTTTTGCCCGAATATTTAAAAGCTTTGTTCAATGACTCTTTCAACTGCGTTGCATCTTTACAGACCGAGAGACCTATTGTTGAACCTTGGTTATTCGGTTTAACAATACATGGATAACCAAAGAATTTTTTTATTTTCGAATCAATTAAATCCAAATTTTCGTCTTTGTCCAAAACTAAAAACCATTTAGGAGTTTTAACGTCGAAATGTTGGAATAAAATTTTGGACGCCGCTTTATCCATTGATAACGCGCTAGCAAGTTGACCCGAACCGGTATACTTAATATCACGTAAGTCCAATAAAGACTGCACAACACCGTCTTCGCCATATTGACCGTGTAAAGCTAATATCGCCAAATCGATTTTATCGAAAATTTCAAGA
>JALSTI010000010.1 GCA_026983795.1 Melioribacteraceae bacterium | reverse complement strand
GTAGAAGCATACGGAGCGTTTCCACAAGAAAACACAAACGATGTTTTAGACTCACCGATAAAACTGATAGATAAGTTTGTTATAAAAAACACGGAAATATTAAAAGACGGTTCAAATAAATGTAAGTGAGATAATTTAAAATTGTAAGAGAAGAAATAGAGACTTTTAAAATTATTCACTGTGAAAGCTATGCGTTCTTTCCTTTTTAACAAAACACAAGTTTATGCCATGCTTTAATCCAAAAATATTACATATCTTTTAAATCTATTTAAATCTTATTTTTCAGTGTTTTTCAGCTTCTATTTGTTTGGTTTTTAATTTTCTTTTCCTATCGAAATTGTGATAATACGCAAGAGAGAAATTTTTTTCTTGACAAACAAAAATTTTCCCTGTATTTTTGCTTTAAAAAACAAAGCACTTTATTTTTGGAGGTAATAATGGACGAAAAAAAAGCATTAGAAGAACTTTCTTACATAAAACAAGTTATGCACGATAGCCGGAGAACAATTGTTGACAACGGCATTAGCTACATTATGTGGGGAGTTATAATTGTTCTTGCTTTAATGTCCTCCTACTTTATGATAGTTAATAACATAGAGGATAATTACGGATTAAATTGGATTATTCTTATAGCTATCGGTTGGATATTTTCGATGGTTTGGGCAAAAAAAAACCGGAAAAGGCATAAGTCATCCACATTTGCCGGAAAAATACTTGCAGCTGTTTGGTTTTCCTCTGGTATTGCAATGACAATCATCGGGTTTATTGGAACAACGTCAGGTGGAGTAAAAGGCGTTTTTGTTAGTCCCGTTATTTCGGTTATTTTAGGAATTGCTTATTTTGTTAGCGGTTTTGTTTACGGCAGCAAGTGGATTTCGATGCTATCAATAGGATGGTGGGCAGGCGCTACTTTAATGTTCTATTGGCCGGGAATGCAAGTTTTTTGGATTATGTCGTTAATGATGATCTTTTTTCAAATAATTCCCGGAGTTTATTTATATCAACAGGCAAAAAAGGAAATTGTACAGTAAATGAAAAATTTTGATTACCATCAGCTAAACGATATTATTCATTCGAGAATAAGACTCGCAATTATTTCCGTTCTGATTACGGTAGATGAGGCGGAGTTTAATTTCTTAAAAGAAAAAGTGAAAACAACCGACGGTAACCTGAGTGTTCATTTAAGAAAGCTGGAAGATGCCGGTTATGTTGATGTGAAAAAAGAATTCGTCGGAAGAAAACCGGTCTCTACTTATAAATTAACGGAAAAAGGCAGAAAGGCATTTGAGATTTATGTGGAAAATTTGGAAAAATTGATAAAGGGAAAATAAATTTTTTTACTAAAAAGCTTTAAAAAATAAAGCACTTTATAAATAAAAAGGAGAAGTATAATGAAAGCAAAAGTATTTTTAATATTAACGGTTTTATTTGGTTTAATATCCGTTTCATTAGGGCAAACCAAGCAGTCCGGGGTTAACGAATTAATTCAAAAAGCAATACATACATCAAAAGAAGCCTTTGTTAAATATGATACAAATTTGTACAAGCAATCAATAGGTTTGTGTGAAAGGGCTTTATCGGCCGATCCTCAAAACCCACTGGCAAAATATTATTTAGCATATAATCAATACCGTTTGTTGATAATGCCTGCCGGAAACGGAAACTTGTTTGATGATTATTTTAGTAAATCGGTGGAAAATCTAAAAAGTATAAGCAATATCAAAGGGTTTGAATCCGAGGCAAACGCGCTGCTTGCGGCTGTTTATATGATGAAGCTTGCAAGAAACCAATCGGAGGCACCGGCCATAGCGCAAAAAGTTTACGCACTTCTCGGTAAAGCTCAAGCGTACGATTCGCTTAATCCCCGCGTTTACTTGGTTAAAGGAATAATGCTGTTTCATACTCCAAAAATGTTCGGCGGAAGTATACAAAAAGCGTTGGACAACTTTAACAAAGCAATTCCGCTGTTCAAAAACAAAACCGGAAACTCTGTAGAATGGGGTTATTTGGAAACTCTTGCGTGGAAAGGTCAAGCATTAACCAAATTAAATAAACCGCAAAAAGCAGAAGAAGTTTATAATAAAGCTTTAAAAACAGAGCCGGAATTTTCTTGGATAAAACACGTACTTCTTCCCGCTTTACAAAAACAAATATCGGAATCTGCTTCTAAAAGAAGCCTGAACAATAAGCAGGTTTCTACGCTGAATATCATAATAAAAAACCTCAGTAACAATAAAGGCAATGTTAGGATCGGTTTAAGCAATTCCGAGGAAAGTTACGAATCGAATATTTTTTTTAAGAGAGCGGCGGTAAACATTAAAAACCAAACGGCAAAATGTACTTTCAAGAATGTTCCGTATGGGACGTATGCTATAAAATTTTATCACGATGAAAATAAAAACAAAGAACTTGACAAAAATATGTTCGGAATGCCAACGGAAGATTACGGATTTTCGAACGATGCTACCGGTAATTTTGGTCCGGCAAGTTTTGAAGACGCAAAATTCACGGTAAACAAAAAAGTTCTTATTATCAAAATGAATGCTCAGTAAAAAGGGAAAACAATGTTCAAAGTTATTAAAGTTAGTGTATTAGCATTATTTATTGCCGGTAGTTTGATTGCACAGAACTTAAAAACAATAAGCGGAACCGTTTTAGACCGGCAGCATAAGCCGCTTCCGTATGCAAATGTTTATATTCTTAATACTACGGACGGAGCAATGACAAACGAAAATGGAGACTTCAGTTTTAAAACGAATATTAAGAGAAAGTCAACACTGATTGCGAGTATGGTCGGGTATAAAAAATCGGAACGGGAGTTGGACCTTTCTAAAGACACAAACATTTTAAATTTAAATATTGTGCTTCAGCCAGAAACGGTGAAGCTGGACGAAGCAATAGTAATGGGCAGCTCGTTCGGGTCTGAAAAAGGAAAAGGTGTTGTTATTAAAGCAATGGATGTAATGACAACTCCCGGCGGCGCTGCCGATATTTTTCAATCTCTTAAAACTATGCCCGGGTTAACTCAAGTTTCGGAAAGCGCTCAATTGTACGTACGCGGAGGAGATCCAACCGAAACAGTAACACTAATCGATCAAGCGCCGGTTTATCACCCGTACACATTGGAGTCATCTTACGGGGGACTTTTCTCAAATTTAAATACCGCTGCGGTTAGAAGCATGTATTTTTCAAGCGGAGGTTTTTCTGCGAAATACGGAAATGTACTTTCCGGAGTTTTGGATATTGAAACGAAAAACTTACCGGTTACACGGAATTTTAACCTTGGAATTTCAATGGCAGCGGCTTCGTTAAGCGGAGCCGTTCCGGTTATAGAAGATAAACTGGGTTTACGTTTTTATGCGCAGCAGAGTTTTACAAAACCGATTATGTGGCTAAACGGCGAGTTAGATGCTTTTACTACAACACCGACTTCTAAAAACCTGAATGCTTCGTTGATTTATAAGTATTCTAAAACCGGAAAGATAAAGCTGTTCGGATTATTTGCAGATGACAAACAAGGTGTTAACGTTGAAAGAGCAGAGTACGACGGAACATTCAACGGGAATAGTAAAAATAATTTTCTGAATCTGCAGCTTACAGATATTATTTTTTCCGATATTATATTGAAAAACAGCATTTCCTTTAATTCTTTTAAAAATATTTGGAAATTGGGAGTGCTGGATTTAACAAAAAAAGACGATGTGTTCCAAATTAGATCTGATGCAGAGAAAATAGTTTCCTCAAAATTAAAGATTTTAGCAGGAGCGGAATTTGAAAAAAGAACGCGGTATTATATCGGAACTATTCCAAAAGAGGATTTTGATATTCGCACAAACGCCGGAAGAAAAGTGTTAAATGAAAAACTAACAGGAAACAGATTTGGGGCTTATGCGGAAGTTAGAACAACAGATTTGCTTAAAATTAATCGCTTATTTGCAATAACCGGAATTAGATCGGATTTTATTCCGGAGCTTAATATAGTTTCGGTCGATCCGAGGTTTGGAATCGGTTATAGATTAAACGGAAAATCAACAATAAAATTTGGATGGGGAATATTTCATCAAATTCCCGATGCACGTTTGTTCAGCAAATCGGATGGAAATCCTAATCTTAAATCCATGCAAGCAACCCACTATGTTGTTTCTTACGATTATAAAATTGATAACAACAATTCATTCAGAGCGGAAGGATATTATAAAGAATACAGAAACTTACCGCTTGAAAACAAATTGGTAAATTATAAGAGTAACGGAATAGGTTTTGCCGGAGGAATAGATGTAATTCTAAAAGGAAAGTTTCCCTTCGGGTTAAATGGCTGGATTTCTTACGGGTTTATTAATACTAAACGGAAATGGCTTGAGAGCAAAGCGTTAACTAGCAGCGACTTCGATATAACTCATAATTTTTCCTTAGTTGCAAAATATAATATTTCGGCAATGTGGCAAATTGGAATAAGCTTTAAGTATGCAACCGGAAAGCCGTTTACGCCTGTAGTTTCGTCGGTTTATAGAAAAGAACAAAATATTTTTGAACCGGTTTACGGCGCTAATAATTCGGAAAGATATCCCGATTACAGAAGACTTGATTTTAGAATAACTCACTTAAACCAGCTTTTCGGAAAATATTTTGCAGTGTTTTATATTGAAGCGTTAAACATTTTGAACTTTAATAACCTGTTTGGATATTCTTATAATGAAAATTACACTCAAAGAAAAATAATTAAAAGTTACTTCGGCAGAAGAACGATTGTGCTAGGGACGAATGTAAGTTTTTAATAAGCCGGGAAAAGGGCTAAAGAAAAAAATATTTTATAATAGCCGGCTTTAATAACATTTTCCGCTTCAAAATGTATTAAGTCAAAAGCTATTCAATTGAATTTACTTACCGAATTTTATATGTTTCCATTATGTTAAAAAGTTAAAATTATAAGGAGAAAAAACAGAATGACAACTATAGTAGATGTTTTGGCACGGGAAATTCTTGATTCCAGAGGAAACCCGACTGTTGAAGTGGAAGTATTACTTGAATCCGGTGTGATTGGCAGAGCGGCTGTTCCTAGCGGCGCTTCTACCGGCGAACACGAAGCTGTTGAATTACGTGACGGTGATAAATCGCGTTACATGGGTAAAGGCGTAACAAAAGCAGTGGATAATGTGAATGACAGAATTGCAGACGAATTAATCGACTTTGACGCTACCGAACAGGTTGCTATCGATAACTTACTAATTGAACTTGACGGAACTCCGAATAAAAGTGAATTAGGAGCAAACGCTATTCTGGGTGTTTCTTTGGCATGCGCTAAAGCCGCGGCGGAAACCCTCGGACTTCCGCTATATAAATACATCGGCGGTACGAACGCTAAAATATTACCTGTTCCGATGATGAATATTCTAAACGGCGGAAAACACGCCGACAATACGGTTGACATTCAAGAGTTTATGATAATGCCGCACGGAGCATCGAGCTTTGCCGAAGCATTGAGAATGGGATCGGAAACTTTTCATACATTAAAATCAATCTTAAAAGATAAAGGATATAGTACTGCTGTTGGCGACGAGGGCGGTTTTGCTCCTAACCTGAAATCAAACGAGGAAGCTTTGGAAGTAATTCTGCAAGCTATTGAAAAAGCGGGATATAAACCTGGCGAAGATATATCAATCTCTTTAGATCCCGCCGCAAGCGAAATGTATCTTAAAGATAAAGGCGTTTATCAATTCTTTAAATCCGATAAGTCCGAAAAAACATCGGAAGAAATGGTGGATTTTTATGCCAATTTAATTGCTAAGTATCCTATTATTAATCTTGAAGATGGATTGGCAGAAGATGATTGGGACGGTTGGAAATTGTTGACTAAAGAATTAAGCGATAAAGTTCAATTGGTTGGCGATGATATTTTTGTTACCAATACCGAAAGATTGGCTAAAGGTATTGAATTGGGAATTGCAAATTCAATTTTAATTAAACTGAACCAAATTGGCACTTTAACGGAAACTTTGGATTGTATTGAAATGGCTAAAACAGCCGGATATACAAGCGTAATTAGCCACCGCTCCGGCGAAACTGAAGATACTACAATAGCCGATTTTGCCGTTGCTACTTCTGTTGGACAAATTAAAACCGGTTCCGCTAGCAGAACAGATAGAATAGCAAAATACAATCAACTTCTCAGAATAGAAGAAGAGTTGGATACTACCGCAATATTTCCCGGACTTGCCGCTCTTAATTACAAAGGTTAATTTATAATTCACTTGGGGCGCTTCTCGCGCCCTTTCCTTTTTTTGAAAATAAAGCAAATTTTTATTGAAACGAAATCTTAAAATATCGGTTGTTATTCTTTTAACTGCATTTTATTCGTGCAGTAATGTAACTACAAAAAATAACACAAGCTTGGCGGATAATGCTTTTACAAAACCGGTATATGTTGAGGGAGAACTAATTCTGAAAATTGACAGCATAAATATGTTAAGCGGACCGGAACTGACAGAATTCAATAAAAATCATTCAATCCCGGAAAATCAAAAACCCGCGTTATTGATATGGAGCTCTCAAATAATCGACAGAAAAACCCAAAGAAACGTTAAGCAATTGGAATGTACGCCCGAACCTACTTTAACGTTTATCGATAGCCTTAACGGAAATAAAATTATTTTTTGGAATTTGTCCGCCCTGCTTTCGAAAAAAAAGAAAATCATTATAAAAAGAAAGTTCAGTTACGTTACTTATGATTACAAACCTCAAATTAACAAAAAATTGGTCGAACAGAATTGGGATAAAATTCCACCCGAAATAAAATTAAATTATACAAAAAACGAACTGTTTTTGCCTGTGAACGGCGAAATAGATTCTTTATCCAAAACGATTACAAATAAAGTTGAAAATCCCGTAGACAAAGCCCGTGCAATATTTAATTGGTTACAAAATAGGTTAACTTACGTTTATCCTCCTAAAAAAAGAGGAGCTTTGGAAGTTTTACACACGCGCAAGGGGGATTGCGGTCAATATTCAAATTTATTTATTAGTTTATGCCGTGCATCGGGAATTCCGGCCCGTCAACAATCCGGGTTTAATTTTAGTCCCGGAAATACCGGATATCATGTTTGGTCGGAGGTTTATTTCCCAGTTTACGGTTGGGTTCCGGTAGACGCTACCAGGAAAGACGGTTTTTGTCATTTGGATAATAAAAGATTAATTGCTTCGGTTGGTATGAACATTCCCTTAATAAAAGTTCCGCGCTGGGCGTTAAACCTTACTAACGAAATAATTAATAATAATGCGGATTTCATGCAATTGGCAACTTACATAATTAGCGGAGCAGAAGCAAAAGTTACTACTGAAAGAAATATTTTGAAATATCAGTATACAAAGTTTTAATTAAAATAAGAGATTTTACCGTTTTGAGACTTTTAGAAAGAGTTTGGGTGATGTTAATCACAAATAAATAAAAGTTGTTCTACAGATTTATGAACAGAATAAAGCTGATAATTTACTCACACTTTTTATTGATTAGGAGCTGAAATGAAAAAAGAAATTAATCCGAAATTGTTAATTGTTTTAATTTTAATTGCCGTAACCCTCTTAAGTTATGCAAGTTATAAATTAGGCTATAAAACAAGAGACGTAGAATACGATCAATATACAATGATGTTGTGGTTGGATAGCAGCACCGTTAGAACCGGTATTTACGACTTCTTACCGAATAACCAGCATAGAATTCTCCAATACAATTTTGAAAACGAAGGCTCTGAAACACCAGAAATAAAAATAATTGGCGAAATAAAATACTTTAAGGTTGGAGATACTATTTACGACATAAACGACGAGGATGTATGGAAATATTTAAGTAACGATAAGGTGTTTAAAGGGCAAGAAGATATGATTCAACCCAAAAGACAAATTAAACCGAAAAAGAAAGAAGCGAAAAAGCATGAATTGTTTGCTTTTAATAAGCTGGGTAACTCTGTTTCTGCCAACCGGAATTAAAAATTAACTCCGGACTTATAATTACTTCAAAAGTAAAAATTTTTCTACCGGCGTTTTTGTTCCATAACAAACAAGGACGCCGGTTATTATAATTATTGCCGCCTTTGTTTTATCTTTAATGAATTAGTTTTCTCTGAATATCTCAACGCTTTTCATTGTAAAACTCAGTAAAAAGTTACAGAAATTATTTCATCATAAGTTTGCATTCCAACTAAAAAACGATACGTAACTTACTGTATTTTAATTATTTTCCGGTAAATCCGGTAAAAGATATTAAGACACAAAAGTTTATAACCTCAAAATTTTGTATAATTCACCTTTTCAAAAATAAAGATTAGATATGCCGTTTCTGGGTGAAACCGCCGCATTAATTACCGCATTTTTATGGTCGGGAACCTCAATCGCATTTACGGAAGCTTCTGTGAGGGTGGGTTCTTTGGTTGTGAATATCACCCGCTTATTGCTTGCGTCTGCGTATTTGGTGTTATCAATTTTAATATTTAATCTGAATACCAATTTAACGAGCGGTCAAGTCCTTTATCTTTCTCTTAGCGGAATAGTAGGCTTGGTATTTGGCGACGGTTTTTTATTTAAATCTTTTCAATACATTGGCGCAAGAATAAGCATGTTGGTTATGTCGTTGGCTCCTCCTATTTCCGCATTGTTGGCTTATTTTTTTCTGGGCGAAATTATTTCATTGTGGGGAATTATTGGTATAGTTATAACGGTTATGGGTGTTGCGATTGTGGTTTTACAACGGGAAGAAAAGCCGGCATCTAAGTATAAAATCAAAAAGGTGGGAATACTTTTTGCGCTTCTTGGCGCATTAGGGCAGGGCGTGGGATTAATTTTAGCAAAGCTTGCATTCAATCAAGGTGAAATAAACGGTTTTGTAGCAACTTTTTATAGGATGATTCCGGCTGTAATAATTTTATTACCGCTAACATTTTTAATTAAGAAAACCAAAAATCCGTTTCAAGAATTCAGGCACAAAAAAGATGCACTTGGTTATACAATTATTGGATCTATAATAGGACCGTATTTGGGAATAACAATTAGTTTAATAGCAATCTCAAATACGTTTGTAGGAATTGCAGCTACATTAATGGCTACTGTGCCGGTTATTATGTTACCGTTAGTTAGGTTTTATTACAAAGAAACCTTAAGCGCGGCATCTATTTTTGGTGCTTTTATTGCGGTTGGCGGCATTGCAATTTTATTTTTGGCAAAGTAATTATTTTTCTTCTTCCAAAAGATTTTTGTAAACCGCATAATCGGAATTGCTAAAGCATACGAAAGTTACCTCTTTTAGAAAATCATCGGATTTTAAAAAGTCTTTTACCGTATTCACTGCAATTTTGGAAGCGCGTTCAATCGGAAATCCGTATACTCCCGTACTTATAGAAGGAAATGCGATTGTTCGAATATTATTCTTAACTGCTAATTCAAGTGATTTCCGGTAGCAGCTTCTAAGTAATTCGTCTTCGTTGTAATTCCCTCCGTGCCAAACGGGTCCTACGGTATGGATAACATGTTTTGCCGGTAAATTATATCCTTTTGTAATTTTTGCATCTCCTGTTGCACAACCGTTTAGCGTTTTGCACTCCTCCAATAATTTTGGTCCTGCCGTCCTGTGAATTGCACCGTCTACTCCGCCGCCGCCCAAAAGCGAATTATTGGCAGCGTTAACAATAGCGTCTACTTTTAATTTGGTAATATCGCCGAGATGAATTTTAATTCTTTTATCCATAGCAAACCTTTTTTAATTGGTTGATACTAAATAATAAAAAAAATGACGGAATTAAAAGTATTGATAAACAAACGGGGGAAAATAAGGTTTCCCCCGGTAAATATTAATTTATAGAATCTAAATGAGGTGTGATTGCTTGTATTAAGTGATGTTTAGGAACGGCGCCGATGACCGAGTTCACTAATCTACCATTTTTAAAAATACCCAAAGTAGGAATACTCATTATTCCGTATTGTTGGGCAATGGATGGATTTTCATCTGTGTTTACCTTAACAACCTTAAGTTTTCCTTCCATTTCATTTGCCAATTCTTCAACAACCGGTGCTATTATTCTACACGGAGCGCACCAGGGAGCCCAAAAATCTACTAATACCGGAACATCCGAAGCGAGTACTTCCATGTCAAAGTTTACATCCGTTCCGTTGATTAAATTACTCATAACAAAATCCTCCATAATTGGAAATTGAAATTGATTTGATGCAATAAGCGATAATTGGTTGCACAAATAACTAAATTAGTTCAAGGTGTTAATTACAACCTTATGCAGCTCTTTGCTTGTAGTTGAAATAATACTGTTTCCGGTCGCCGGATCTTTTCCTTGATAATCTGTAATAATTCCCCCGGCGCCTTTAATAATTGGAATTAATGCTGCGGAATCCCAGACAGACATTATCGGGTCGATCATAATATCCGCCTTGCCAGTTGCAACCATGTAATAACCGTAACAATTTCCCCAGGTTCTGTACAATTTTACTTTGTGTATTAAATCATTGAACTTATTTATGTTTTGATATTTTTCAATATTTAAATGATCTGTTGTAAGCAAAACAGTCGATTTTAAATCTTTGAGTTTTCTAACTTTTACGGTTTTGTTATTAAGCAAGGCTGTATGGTTATCGCCGAGTAACAATTCATTTAATACCGGTTGATTAATTATTCCCAAAACCGGAGTGTTATTTTTTAAAAGAGCGATTAATGTACCGAATGTTATCATTCCATGAATAAAACTTTTGGTGCCGTCAATCGGATCAAGTATCCACTTATATTCGGCGTTTTCGTTTTCAATTCCGAACTCTTCTCCGATAATTCCATGTCTGGGAAAATGTTTAATAATCATTTCCCGCATTAATTCTTCCGATTTTTTATCTGCTATGGTAACGGGTGATTTATCCCGCTTTGTTTCTACTTGTAAAGAGGATCCGAAATATTGCTTAATGATTTTTCCGCTTTCGTTTGCCAAACGAATTGCAAATGATTTTATTTCTTTCATAACTTCGCTATTATTGTTTTTAGAAATTTTATTTGTTTTTTAATCAAGAGTTATTGTGAATATAGTTGAACCAACTGATAAAAACTTAAAACTGGCAGCTAATTTAATCAAAAAAGGCGAATTAGTCGCATTTCCAACCGAAACGGTTTACGGTTTAGGTGCCGATGGTCTAAATCCTTTAGCTGTTGCAAAAATATTTGAAACCAAGGAAAGACCATCATTTAATCCGCTTATTTTACACATCTCCGGCGTTAATCAAATTGATTTAATTGCAAATTTTGAAAATGTAAAAATTAATAATTTAATTAAAAAATTTTGGCCCGGCCCGTTAACGATTGTTGTTCCTAAAAAGGAAACCGTTCCCGATATTGTTACTGCGGGAAATGAAACGGTGGCAATAAGAATGCCAAATCATCCGGTTGCATTAAGATTAATTGATTTAATTGGAAACCCAATTGCTGCACCAAGCGCAAATATGTTCGGTAGGCTTAGTCCTACAACGGCAGAACATGTTTACAAACAGTTAGGAAACAAAGTTAAGCTTATTTTAAACGGAGGTAAATGCCGGATAGGCGTAGAATCAACAATTTTAGGAGTTAAAGAAGACAAAATTTTTTTACTTCGACCCGGCGGCATTTCTAAAGAAGAGATAGAATCTGTAATAGGAAAATTAGATAACCGGGAAGAACAATTAAAAAGTCCGGATTCACCCGGTCAATTGCCATATCATTATGCCCCGCGTATTCCTATAAAATTTTTAGATAGAAATTCCGTAAACGAAACGGAATGGAAAAGTGCCGGCGTGTTATTGTTTAAAAAATCCGGACTCGGGAAAAAATTTAAAGTGGCAAAAACACTCTCACCCGACGGAAATTTGCGGGAAGCTGCGGCTAATTTATTTAATTGTTTACATGATTTGGAAAAAGAGAATATAAATAAAATCTTTGTTGAACCGGTTCCGGAAACAGGTTTGGGAGTTGCTATTATGGACCGGTTAAAAAAGGCGGTCAACAAGTATTTGTAAAATATTTATTAACCTTATTCCCCCATTACCAAATGCAAAGTATTTGGTTCTTTTTTAATTTCCTTAATTATTTTTAAACCGGTTTCGTTTAATAAATAATATAGTCCGCCTCTTTTGGAATAATCTTTAAAATTATTATAATGATCGCTCCCTGCTAAAAATTCAATTACCGTAGTTAAATATCCATAAAATGTTTTAGGAATCGGATTAACATAATCGCCTATAATTACATTCGAAGCTAATCTCTTCATTTGCAAAAGTGTTTTAATTCTATCTTCCGGCGGCATTTCGTGTAATACGTATGTAATTATTGCATAATCATATTTTTTCTCTCCTGGGTTTTCGAACGTTGTAATATCGGAATGACGGAATTCAACATTTTGTATTTGCGTACTTTTCAATTTATTTTCCGCCACCGTTATGTTTTTGGAAGACAAATCCAAACCCGTTACGGACTTGCATTTATCGGCTAAAAATAACGGCAGCCTGCCTGTTCCGCACCCAATATCAATAACCGTGCTTTCCGGTTTAACAAAACCCTTAATTAACCTGAAGAGTTTATCTTGGTTTGGTGCGATAAACAAATCGTAAAATTTACCGTCGTACCAATGTTTTTTATCGTTCATAACTTTTCCTTTTCTAAAAAATTCCTAATAACTTTAAAGCTATTATAAAAATTGTTACAATAAGTATAACCCGCACTATTTTTTCCCCTTTGCGAACCGCTATTTTAGCCGACCACCAGGCGCCTAAAGAATTACCGGTTGCCAAAGTTAAACCATATTTCCAATTTATATTATCGGTGAAAAGAAAAACAAGAATAACCGGAATAGTGTAAATGAGTACAACCATAATTTTATGCATATTGGCATAGACCAAATTAACTTTAAGAATAAAATGGATAGATGCAAGCAGTATAAAACCGACGCCGACTTGAATAAATCCACCGTAAAACCCGATTAAAAACATCACCGGATATATTAACCAAGGAATTTTCTCGATTCGTTCTTGATAATCTTTTTTATACTTAATCGGAACTACCATCGAAAGAATAATTCCTATCATTACAACAGCTAAAATAATTTTAAAAGTATGATTACCAATTCTTACCGCAGCCAAAGCCCCCAATACCGCACCGGGTAAAGTAAATACCGCCATCAAAAGGCTGACTTTTAACTGGCTAACTTTTTCATTTTTAAACGAAAGCGAACCGAAAATATTTTGGAACAAAATTGCAATGCGATTTGTCCCGTTTGCCACCGCCGCATCCAGACCTAAAAAAAGTAACGCCGGAAGAGTTAGCGAAGAGCCGCCGCCGGCCATTACATTAATAAAACCGGCAAACAATCCAACAAAAAATAGTACTGCCAGTGAAAATAACTCGGTCAAAATTAACTCAAATTGTTTTAGAGAGTAAAAATAATTAATTAGTACTATAAATATGAATTTACTAAAATAATTTATTTGTCAAGCGCACGAACGTTGTTAGAAAAAGGAAGTTTTATTTTATAAAGTAGAAATTATATATTGAAAAGTGATATTTTCTAAGAACGATAAAATAATTTCGTTACAGAGGCAAGCAGATGACGGACAAAGCGCTTATTTATATACCGGATATTTCCGGATTTACCAAGTTTGTTACGCAGACCGAGGTTAAGCATAGTGAACATATTATTTCGGAGTTGATAAGTATAATTTTAAATTCAAACGAATTAATGTTTAACGTATCGGAAATTGAAGGCGACGCGGTTTTATTTTATAAAAAAGGCGATCCGCCAAAGTTAAGCGATTTGCTCATTCAATCGAAAAAAATGTTTATAAAATTTCACGAACACCTTAATATTATTGAACGGGATAATGTTTGTCAATGCGGGGCATGCAGAACCGCATCCAATTTAACACTAAAGTTTATAACGCATTTTGGAGAGTTAAGCGAAGTACAAATTCAAAATTTTAATAAAATTATGGGAAGTGACGTAATATTGGCGCACCGTTTATTAAAAAACCGGATTAATACAAGAGAATATTTATTATTGACGGAAAAATATTTAAATACTCAAAACACTGCGGCGTTGCAAGAAGAAACGGGAATAAGATTAATCGAGAATATCGAAAGAATAGAAAATTTTGGAGAGGTGAAAACAAAATTTATTGATTTCAATTATTTTAAATCGGAAATACCAAAGGTTCGTGAAAAACCGGACATAAAAAAAATGACGGACGCAGATTTTTCAATTGATATAAAAGCACCGTTGTTATTGGTCCATAGCGTTTTAATTGATGCCAATACTAAGAAAGAATGGATTCCGGAAATAAAAAAAATAAAGGGCGCTTCCGATATTAATCGTGTTAATTCTACGCACACGTGTGTATTTGAAAACATGGAAATACATTTTGTTACCGAGGGAATAGAGAAAAAGGAAAAAGAATTAATATATTCTGAACGTGGTGAATTTGAAACCGGATTAAAATTTATTACCGATTATAAACTTGAAGAAAAAATAAATTTTACAAAAGTTTCCGTAAAAATTTTTCCCGGTTTAAGTAAAAACGCACAAGAAAAAAAGCCACAAGGATTTTTTGCAAATTTACGCAATAAGCTCATTCTTTATAAACTTAAAAAATCAATCAAAAAAAGCCTAAACGGACTAAAACAATACACAGAAAACCTTTCCTTACAAAAAGCACCGGATTCAAAATAGCCTACACATAAACACGAATTTGTTTAATTTTGCATCTTAATTTTGTAAAGGAATAACAAATGAATTACGTTGAAATAATCGGATATACCGGATCTGTCCTTGTTGCCGTTTCGTTAATGATGAAAAATATTTGGTGGTTAAGAAGAATCAACTTTCTTGGAGGTGCAACTTTTGCAATTTACGGATTGCTATTAAAAGCATATCCCGTATTTATTCTTAACGCCTTTATTGCGTTGGTTGATATTTATTATCTTTTCGAAATGAAGGGAAAGAAGGAATATTTTTCGTTGGTTAGAATAAATAATTTACAAAACAGTTTGTTGCATAAGTTTTTAGATTATTACCATACCGATATTTTGAAATTCTTCCCAAACTTTAACGTTGAAAAACTAAAAGAAGGAAAAACATATTTTGTGTTGCGGAATGTAATTCCCGTTGGTATTATTAACTATAAAGAACTTCCGGGCAAAGAGGTAAAAATAGAGTTTGATTATGCCATACCGGATTATCGCGATCTTAAAAATGCCAGGTTTGCTTTTTTTGCGGAGGACGGATTATTTAAAAAAACGGGAATCAGAAAGTTGATTGCCGAAAGTAGTATTAGAGCCCATCAAAAATATTTAAAAAGTTTAGGATTTAAGAACACCGGTAATACAGGCGTTCTGTTTTCGAAAACCCTTTAAGCGTTTATTCCTCGGGATATAAATCTTTTATTGCAGACTTCAGAAAATTCGGAAGCACGGTATTTCTTGTTAATGTAATATTATCCGGGTGTTCAAGATGGACAATCATTTCTTTTAATTTTTTCTCTCCGTATTCCTTAATTACCTCAATTTGTTTTTCGGGCTTTTTGAAATGATAATACATACTTTCCGGATCGGCTTCGGGATGGAACTGGGTTCCTACAATTTCGTTTGAAATTCTTACCGCCATCAAAGCTCTTTCCAACGGAACATGCGGGCGTTCTTTTTCGATACAAATAATTTTAGCGCCAAGCTCTTCAAATCGATTCCGGTTAGGTTGAATTACTTGCCAAGATCTGAAATCCGCTCCGTAAAAAGGATTTGGCAATCCGGCTAAAAGCGGGTCTTTTTCCCCTTCGGGCGTTTTATTAATCTCAACAATTCCAAAAGAACGCGATTTTCTTTTTACAACTTCCGCAAACTTAAAATAGCGGGCCATAATTTGAAATGAATGGCAAATAAAAAACACATATTTCTTTCTGTTTCCGTTGTTGTTGTTATTCCAAATGGAATCCATTAAATTAAAATACTTTTTTTCCCATTCCTTCCCTTCTCCGTCATACGGGTCTCCAGGTCCGCCGGATGAGATATATATATCGTAAGAAGTACCGGGAATTTCATTTTTGTATCTGGTTTCATAAATGTTATAATCTACCGAAACTTCATTAACGGAACCGTCCGTTTCTTTTAATATATCTTGAATACAACGCATACCCTGGTTTGGCTCGTTGTTGTAAAGGTCTATTATAGCAACTTTAACTCTTTTGTTTTTCACAAGTTTTCCCGTTTTACATAAATGTTTTTACAAAGGCGTAAAATATACTCAATATCTTAATTTAGTGCTAAAATATTTATAAAGCTAATTTTCTGTTTAGCCGGGGTTCCCGCTAAAGGGATGTATCCGCCAGCGAAGTTAATGAATCTTTGAATCTTAAAAACACAATAAAAAGTTTTTGTTTTAAGGTGTGGAAATAAATTATCTTGATTAAACAGCTTCTTATATTTAAGTTTCTTTCGTATATAAAGCAAAGATTATTAAAACAATTCTTAAAATATAATTATGAGGAAACAATGGCTGACAAAATGATTTTAGAAAAGCAAAAACAAGCCGCAGAAATTTTACGGGAAAAGGATATTGATATGTGGATGACCTTTGTACGCGAAACCGGCAATATTAAGGATCCGATGATGGATATGATTGTCGGTACCGGCGCCACATGGCATTCCGCTTTTATAATTACAAAAAACGGAGATACTACGGCCGTTATAGGATCTTTGGAAGAAGCAAATATGAAAACGGTGGGAACTTTTCAAAATATTGTTCCTTATTTGAAATCGGTTAAGGAAGCATTGATTGAGGTTTTGAAAAAGTATGATCCTAAAAACATTGCAATTAATTATTCACGGAATTCCAGTTTGGCCGATGGACTTACCCATGGTGTTTATTTGGAATTAATGGATTTATTGAAAGATACACCGTACAAAGACCGGTTTATCTCTTCGGAAGAAATTGTTGCGGCTTTGAGGGGAAGGAAATCGCAAACGGAAGTGGATTTGATCAAAAAAGCAATTGATGAAACTTTAATTATTTTCAATCAGGTTACCAACTTTATTGAGGTTGGCAAAAGCGAGAAGGACGTTGCCGAGTTTGTTAGAAATATAGTACACGAAAAAGGCTTTGGATTTGCTTGGGATGAAGAACATTGTCCGGCGGTTTTTACCGGCCCCGATACAGCCGGCGCCCATTCGGGTCCTACTAATAAAAAAATTCAAAAAGGGCATGTTATAAATATGGATTTTGGAATTAAGAGAGAGGGTTATTGTTCGGATTTACAACGTACTTGGTATGTGTTGCGCGATGGCGAGACTGAAGCCCCTCCGGAAGTAATGAAAGGATTTAACGTTATTCGCGATTCAATTCAAATGGCTGCCGAAGCAATTAAGCCAGGTAAACCAGGTTGGGAAATTGATAAAATTGCAAGGGATTATATTGTGAAAAACGGTTATGAAGAATATCCTCACGGATTGGGACATCAAGTGGGAAGAGTTGCGCACGACGGCGGAGCGTTATTGGGACCCCGCTGGGAGCGGTACGGAAATTTACCTTACATTCCAATTGAAGAAGGCAACGTTTTTACAATTGAACCGCGTTTAACAATTCCCGGTTTTGGAATTGCAACTATGGAAGAAATAGTTTGGGTAAAAAATGACGGCGTTGAGTTTTTATCTCCGCCGCAAACCGAGATTTATTTAATTAAATAAATGTGATTTTATTATCTATGAGGCAGGCTATTGAAAAATCAAAGTTGAATTACGGAACATTATAATTACGGTTCTACCTTGGCAAGCAGATAATTCTATTTTTGCTCTTCCCAATCGGTGAGTTTGCCATCTCTAAAGAAGAATGTAATTTTTCCGTAATACCATTGCGTAAACAATCCCCATTTTTCTTGGTTCTTGGTAATTTTATCCGGCTTTCCCCAACTGTCGCGCAACATTTTTTCTGTCATGCCTTTCCAAACTTGCTTGTTAATAATCCGGTTTCCAATTTTTTTCCCGTAACGTTTAATATAAACGGTTCTTAAAGCGGTTTTTAAATCGGAATCTAAATCAGCAGATTTTTTAGTTAAACTATCAATTTGTTTTTTTATTGCGTCTCTTTCGGCTGTTAACTTTTCTTTTAATCCGGTCAAACTGTCTAACTTGGAATTATATTCCGACCTGCTCATTACGGGTTTTTGCTGGGCAAACAACGCTGCGGAAAACAACAATAATAAAAAAATGGGTTTTACGAAATTATTGACCAATATATTATCCGTTTGCAATTAAAATTTAAAATACAAACGGTATTATATTTATTTTTTTTCATATATGCCAGAAATTACAACTTCCGGAATTGCAGGATGAAATTTAATGTAAAAATATGAATATTCGGATTATAAAAATTTACATCAAAAAAAACACAAAATTAGTTGCGGAATACTTATATTCCGTACTCCGCTTAAGCTTCTGCAGCCAATCTGTATTTTCCCGTTAAATTTAAAGCGGCTAATTCTTTTTCAATAGAATCCAACTCTTTAATTAAATCCGTTTTA
Organism: Melioribacteraceae bacterium; assembly: GCA_026983795.1. Lineage (GTDB taxonomy): Bacteria > Bacteroidota > Ignavibacteria > Ignavibacteriales > Melioribacteraceae > BMS3ABIN04. Next base: position 6,746 of record JALSTI010000010.1, on the reverse strand, counting down.
ATATTATAAATTTTCGTTTTCATATTCATAAATAATTCTTTGTAGTATCTGATACCGTCAAACAAATTATTTTGAAAAGAGAGAAAATATTTTAGTTGTTTATCGGATAAAGGTTTGTGTTCTTCGTCTATTTTTTCTTTCAGATAATTAACATAAAGCATTAATTCCTTAATAAACATATTAGGTCTGTCTTTACGTAATATTACGTTTGCTCTACCGTAAATATGATTAATCATTTCTTTTAGCGAAACGGTTTTTGAAAAATACGCCATATTCGGGCCCGGGCAAACAGTAACGGCTTCTCCGTCAACTTTATCCGCTACGTCTTTATCAACCAATGCCGAAGTTGCCAATCCTACGCATAAACAAGTTTTTTCTATAATTTTACTATATCTTTTCTGTTTTTCCGGTTCGCTTAAATTCAAACTGTTTAATTCTTCAATTTTTTTATTTTGATATTGACGCGAAGCCGTACAAATCGGTTTATCGGTAAATTCGGTATTAAATTTTAAGTAAGTTTTTGGGCACGGACTACCGGGTTTACCGGCTGCGGCAAGATTAATTTTTTCTATGTCCTTGGAATTTCCCCGTACGCTGTTAAACGGAACACCCAGCGGTGATATTTTACTTAAATATAAATCCTTTTCCACTGCCCCGCTTAAAAGATCCATTGTTTTTTTATCGACGGTTGTAGCTTCGGGAACCAATAAAAACGGGGTTCCCCAACCAACGGAATCGGCATTATAATGATTTAATAAAAAATTATGTTCTTCGGCGGTTCCTACACCTCCTTGTACCGTTAACAATAATGGCATCGGTTTGGAAGGATACGGTTTGTTCTGTTTTTTTAATGCGTCAACAAGTATTTCATGGATTGTATCAACAAGTTTTTCCCTGTTGTTTTTAAATTCTTCCATTATCGGTCCTAATAAATATCCATCGGATGCAAATGCATGTCCGCCACAATTAAGTCCAGACTCAACCCTAAATTCTGAGACCCAAATTCCCTTTTTGGCAAGAAATTTACCTTGAATTAGCGCCGATCTGTAATCGCTAACTTTTAAAATAATTTTTTTCTTTAGCTTGCCGTTTTCGTCGGGATAAAAATCGCTGAAACTTTGCAAATAAGTATACAATCTGGGATTCAATCCGGCGGAAAGAACGAGAGACGATTGGAGTTTGCTTTTGGCAAAACCACGAAGCGAGGCGTGAGCGTCATTAAATTCAACCGGAAGCTTTTTGTTTTTCTTGTAATTCGGTTTGTCTACTTTAGTCATTATGTTTACATCTATCGATCCGGGATTTAGGTTTTCGTCAAGCCATTTTTTTATTTCTATAAAGTAATTACTCCCGTTTATTTTTTGGAGAATATCTTTTTTTATTTCCGCAAAGTTCGGCAAAGTTTCAATATAGTTTTCGAATTCTTCTCTTTTTTCTAATAAGGTGGTTTTAAATTCAGCGAATTTTTTTCTGACAATATCGTCAACCATATCCAAATATTCGGTAACTCTTTTTGCGCGATAATCGAAAATATTTGTGGAAATGGGTTCGAATGAAAAATTAAACTTTTCGCTGTAATATTTGCGCATCTTTTCGACAAGATTATCGTCAACTATTGAGATGACGGATGAAATTCCCAAATGCGCTACTTTTATTGGCGAATCTATTGTGTAACCGAGTCCCATTACCGGAATGTGAAATGTATGTTGACTTTTATTTTTGTTCATGATTTTTAACTCTTTAAATATTTTGGTTTAAAAAATGTGAGGCGTTTGCTGCCGGATTTATATGATAATATTTAGAATGATCAAATTTACTTGCTGCCTTTTTAAATTATATTCAATATAAAGATTGTATTTGTTAGATACAAGATCAAAATCTAAATTTTTACTAATAAAGCTACATTTTCTATATGAAATGTATGGGGAAACATATCGACCGGTTTAATTTTTTGTAATTTATAACCGCCCTCGCCAAGTAATTTTATGTCTCTTACTTGTGTTGCGGGGTTACAGCTAACGTAAACAATTTTTTCCGGTGAGAGCCTTAAAATATCTTTTACCGTTTTAGGATTCATTCCGCTTCTCGGCGGATCGGCAATAATAATTGCCGGTTTTGGAATTTTATTTTTTTCAACCATCGGCAATAAAGATTTATTTAAGTCTGATAGATACGGTTTGAAATTTTCCACTCCGTTTAATCCGGCGTTTGTTTTTGCATCGGCAATTGCAGATTCAACGGATTCGAAGCCAAAAACTTCTTTAACAAATTTTGATATATAAATTGCAATAGTGCCTGCTCCGGAATAAAGATCGTAAACAATATCGTTCGGAGAGAATTGAGCGAAATTAACGGCAACGTTATAAAGGTTTGCCGCTTGCAATGTATTTGTTTGGAAGAATGAATTTGCGCTAATTCTAAATTTATACTTTCCGATTTTATCGTAAATAAATCCGTTTCCGTAATAAACCTTTTCGTACTCACCAATAGCAACTTGAGCTTTTTTAGTGTTAATGTTATTAATTACGGTCGTAATAGAAGGTATTTCACTAATTAATAAATTCGCATATTCGGTGAACAAACGTTCATTATTTTCGGAAGTAACCAAATTAACCATTAAATCGTCTGTATGATGGGATTGTTTAATCACCAAATTTCGTAAATATCCGGAATGTGTTTTAGTGGAGTAAATTGTAATCTTTCGCGATTTGAAAAAATCCCGTGTAACGTTCACTATTTTGTTGCTTTCGGGTGATTGCAAAAAACATTCGTCAATGTCCAGAACTTTATTGAACATTTTAGGAATATGTAAACCGAGGGCAAAGTAACTGTCAATCTCTTCATTGGAATTGATTTCTTCTTTGGTTAACCAGCGTTTTCCGGCAAATGAGAATTCCATTTTATTACGGTAAAAAAATATTCTTTCCGAAGGTAAAATTGGCTCGGTAATATAATTATCAAATCCACCCAATCTTTTGAAAATATCTTCCACCTGAGCTTGCTTGTATTTAATTTGAGCGGAATAATCCAGGTCTTGCTGTTTACAACCTCCGCAAGTGCCGAAAAATTTACATTCCGGCTCAACCCTTTCGGGAGAAGAAATTAAAATTTCTTCCGTGTTAGCTTCTGCAAAAGATTTTTTTACTTTCGTCAACCTTGCTTTTACTTTTTCACCGGGATAAGCTCCGTGCACAAAAACCACAAAAGGTTTTTCCTTATTTCCGTCTTTACTTACTTTTGCAATTCCTTTCCCTTCGAAAGCGTAAGATTCAATGTAAAACTCTAATATTTCGCCTTTTTTCATTTTTCACCGGTAAATTTTAGATGTTAATTAGATTGTCCCAAATATTCGGAAAGAACTTTTTTCCATTCGGTAATGTTTATTTCTCTTAGAATTAAGCGGTTAATCGGTTCTCTCAATTTGCTTCCGGCAGGTAAAGCAAAACCGTAAAACAAAGGATCCAGAGTTAACGGTAAAACTCTAAGTTTAGAAGAATATCCGCCTTTCTTTATAAGATATTTTAAAATAGGTGCGTCGTATACGACTGCGTCAATATTATTTTCAGCTAAATTTTTTAAGGCTTCGGGAACACTGCCGTATTTTATGTAATTAATTCCCCGGCTGTTCAGAAAATTTTCACTCGATGATTTTACGGTTGAAACTCTTACTTTGTAAAGATCGCTAATATCTTGGATGGAAGTTTCGAGTTGCGTAACGGTTAATGCTGATGTAATTGCCGCAGTAAAGCTGGAAATAATAATTAATCCGGCAAGCATCCAAATGATTGCAATAATTCTTCCGCCTGTTGTTTTCGGGGTTTTATCTCCGTATCCCACTGTGGTTAACGTTACTGCTGCCCACCAAAAACTTGAGCCTAATCCTTTTGTTTTTCCGTCGCCAAAGTGCTCTTTGTTTTTTTCTTTCTCAAAAATCCAGGTTATAAATCCTACAATAAATAACAATAAAAACAATCCGAAGACTATTTTGAGAAAGTCGAAAGAAACCAATCTGTTTAAAACCCTTACCAGTCCGGTCTTTTCTTTAATTTGTGTCGCTATGCTTAATCCGGTAATAAAATAAGGATGAGTAAAATCCAGAATTTTCTCACGATCTGCGGTAATGGTTAAAGGCGAGACGGCAATATCAACTTTATTATTTTTTACCGCATTTATTAATCCGGTTAAACTATATTCTTTAATTTGGTACTTGTATCCTAAAGAGTCTGCTATTCTTTTCCATAAATCAATAGAAATTCCTGACCATGAACCGTCAGCGTTTTTTATAACAAATGGTTCGGCTATTTTTGTTCCTACTATTAATGTCTTAACATTCTGCGAACCGTTAAAAGTTACCGGTGCGAGCGTAAGGAAAAATAAAAGACAAATTATTCTTTTTAGATTCATTTAGGTTTTAGTATTTTCCGGTTATAAAATTATATAAACTTTTACACTTTAGTCAACAAACGGCATTCTATTTCAAAATAATTCAATTAATCCCTAAACACTATTTATGGTAAGTAAATTATGATTACTAAATTCAATATATTTTTATTGGTTTTTGTAATTGCTATTGTTTCAAGCTGCCGGAATAATTTGCCTCTGTCAGAAAAAGTTAGCAGTTACAGACTAATCGATCAAGATAGCACTCAAGTTACATTCCCGGATTTTGCCAAAGGGAAAATATTAGTTGTTGGTTATATCTTCACAAACTGTCCGGATGTTTGTCCGTTAACCACAAATAATATGAGCATTATTCAAGAAAAGCTTAAAAACGGGAATATTTCCGGCGTACAATTTGTATCAATTAGTTTTGATCCGGCTACCGATAAGCCAAGCGTACTGAAAAAATTTGCTGAAGTTAGAAATCTGGATTTGAGTAATTGGAAATTCTTGACCGGCGATAAACCTACAATTAAAAAATTGATAAAAGAAGTTGGAGTTGTTGCAATTCCCTCCGACTCAACTGTTCTTCCCGGCGGTTCGAAACAATATTATTACGTTCATACAGACAGAATTTCTTTAATGGACCAAAGCGGAACAATACGCAAAAATTATCCGGGAAGCAAAATTAAAATAAATGAAATTTTACAAGATATTAAATCATTAAAATAATACTGATAATATTTGGGAGGAAAATACTTTGAAAAAGTTCGGATTACTTTTTATTTCTTTAATCTTTGTTAATTTGTTGATCGGATGCAATCAAGAAAAGGTTCCAGGAAATAAAGCAAAAGTAAAAAAACTTAAAAACACTTTTTCTATTTCCGGCGCTTGGATAAGACCGGCAGCTAAAAATATGAACTCCGCTTGTTATTTTGAAGTGGTTAATAATACGAGCAAACCGGATACGTTATTGGGAGCTGAATCGGATTTGGCTAAAACCGTACAAATACACGAAACATTTAACAGCGGAAAAGATATGATGGGCATGAAACATGTAAAAGTTGTTCCGGTAAAGGCAAACAGTACCGTTCAATTTAAACCAAGCGGATATCATGTAATGTTGATAGGATTAAACGAAGATTTAAAACCCGGCGATACGGAAAGAGTAACTTTAAAATTTAAGAACAGAGGAAAAGTTGTAATAATTGCCAAAGTGAAAAACAACCGATAAAAAGTAATTTATAAGTTATTAGAAAAGAAAATGCCGGACTTTTGGGAGAAGTTGTGAGCTTTATGACTAATCAATAAATTTTTTGTTTGCCGGATTACCAACTTCAATTATATTCGTTCCAGCTTTTTATTTTTATATCTTCAAGGGTTTTGTTGCAAAAAGCGGTTATGAATGCCCTTGCAAGTCTGGCATTTGTGAGTAAAGGAATATTAAAGTCTACTGCGTTCCGTCTTATTGTATAATCATTATCCAATTCGTTTTTAGTAAGATTTTTAGGAATATTTATAACCAAATCTATTTTTCTTTCACGAATAAAATCCAATGTATTGGGAGAAGCATTTTCGGAAGGCCAATGCAGGAGTGTTGCCTCAATACCGTTGTCAGATAAAAATTTGTAAGTTCCTCCGGTTGCAAAAAGTTTATAACCGTTTGATTGCAAAAGACGTGAGCTATCAAGCAGTTCGGCTTTTGCTTCTACGGGACCGGTTGAAAGCAATATATTCTTTGTTGGAATTCTGTAACCAACAGAAAGCATCGCTTTTAATAATGCTTCGTAAAAATCATCGCCGATACAACCGACTTCGCCGGTTGACGACATATCGACGCCAAGAATCGGATCGGCTTTCTGCAACCGCGCAAACGAAAATTGCGGCGCTTTAACCCCAATATAATCAAGCTCAAACAAGGATTTTGACGGAGGTTTAACATTATTATTCAACATTATATCTGTTGCAATTTCAATAAAATTAGTTTTAAGCACTTTGGAAACAAAAGGCAGACTCCGCGAAGCGCGCAAATTGCATTCGATTACTTTTACGTCGTTGTCTTTTGCTAAAAATTGTATGTTGAACGGTCCGGTAATTTTTAATTCCCCTGCTATTTGTCTGCTTATCTTTTTTATTCTTCTTACTGTTTCAAAGTAAATTTTTTGCGGGGGAAAAACCATTGTGGCGTCGCCCGAATGTACTCCGGCGAATTCCACGTGCTCGTTAATTGCATAAACTACTATCTCACCGTTGCGTGCAATTGCATCAATTTCAATCTCTTTGGCATTTTCTATAAATTCCGAAACTACAACGGGGTATTTTTTTGAAACTTTCTGAGCTAAAGTTAAAAAATGATTTAATTCATT
>JALSTI010000009.1 GCA_026983795.1 Melioribacteraceae bacterium | reverse complement strand
TTCCGTCGGATTGATCGATATGCCCGCCAATTGGTAGTTCGGTACTCCGGTCAAATATTCCGATGTTATCCATACCTAAAAATCCGCCTTGAAATATGTTGCGACCGTCTTCATCCTTTTTGTTAACCCACCAGGTAAAGTTTATAAGTAATTTATGGAAAATACGCTCTAGAAAATCTAAGTCACCTGCGCCATTATATTTTTTATCTATTTTGTAAACACGCCACGCAGCCCAAGCATGGACGGGCGGATTTACATCGCTAAAGTTCCATTCGTATGCCGGCAGCTGTCCGTTGGGATGCATATACCATTCACGTGTAAAAAGCAACAATTGCTCTTTGGCAAATTCAGCATCAATAATAGAAAAAGGTATGGCGTGAAAAGCCGAATCCCAAACAGCAAACCACGGATATTCCCATTTATCCGGCATCGAAATAATATCGGCGTTATTTAAATGTTCCCAATCGGAATTCCTCCCTTTTTTACGGCTCTCCGGCGGTTTAGGTTGGTCCGGATCGCCGTTCAACCATTCGGGAATATCATAGTAATAAAATTGTTTCGACCATAAAAGTCCGGCAAATGCTTGGCGCTGAACATTCTTTTCATCTTCACTTGTAATATCTTTCTGAATTTCGGCGTAAAATTCATCGGCATTTGTCTTTTCTTTATCAATATGTTTTTGAAAGTTTCTAAAAGGTACACTCAAATCATTTTCCGACAGACGAAGTTTGATAATTTTTTCACCGTTTGGCGGGATTTGTAAATCATAACTTACAGCTGCTTTAGTTCCTTTTTGTTTAGGATTGACCGCATTTCTTTTTCCGTGTACAATAAATTCGTTTATTCCGTCTTTAAGATACTTTTTATCCGAATTAACGCCGTAAAGTTTTTTTGTGTTTGTTTCATTTTCACAAAATAGAATTTCAGTCTGATCTTCAAAATGCAAATAGTATTTTCCTAATTTATTATGATTAATATTAATTTGATTTTCTTTTACCAACCGCATTTGCGGTTTTGCGCACTTATCATCCCACGACCAAATATTTCTAAACCAAATTTGCGGAAGCAGAGTTAAACCGGATATTTCATCGGATTGATTTACAACCGTTATTTTTATCAAGATATCTTCCGGAGCTATTTTTGCATACTCAATAAAAACATCAAAATATTTGTTAACATTAAAAATTCCGGTATCTGCCAATTCATATTCAGGTTGTTCTTTACTTCTTTTTTTGTTTTCTTCAATCAGTTTTCGATAAGGAAATTCCGATTGAGGATACTTATAGAGATATTTCATGTAAGAATGCGTCGGAACATTATCCAAATAATAATAATACTCTTTTACATCTTCACCATGATTGCCTTGAGGTCCGGTTAAACCGAATAATCTTTCCTTAATAACCGGATCTTTGCCATTCCACAATGCAACAGAAAAACAAAGTAACTGCCTATCATCAGAGATTCCGGCAATTCCGTCTTCGCCCCAGCGATATGCTTTACTTAGAGCCATTTCATAAGTTACGCTATCCCAGGCGTTACCGTCTGCGCTGTAATCTTCCCGCACTGTTCCCCATTGCCGTTCGGATAAGTAAGGTCCCCATTTTTTCCAATTTGCTTTTTGGGACCTATTCTGTTCCAATCTATTTTTTTCTTTAGTCATTCAATTATTAACGATAATTTGTATCTTTAATTTTAATTAAACGGTCTCTTATAAAATGTCATTTCGGTTACAAAACAAAATAATATTGATTACGAGATATGTTTTTGAGTTTTAGGATCAAACCTATTCTGAATAATTACCGTATAGTAGAATGACAAAGTATATTAAGAATAATACAATATAACTCAATTAAGTTGAATAATGATTAATCTTTTCCGGAGTAATTATTTAATTTTATTCTGTTGTATCTGCTTTATTTAATATTTTTTTTCTCTTGTAAAACCTTTGATATGAAATGGAAATTATAAATAAAAGTAGTCCAGGTATCCATGAATATAAATGTGGAATTAACAATAAAACTCCTATAATAAAAACAAAAATTCTTTCATATATATTTAATTTTTCAAGGAAAAAACCGGTAAAAAAAGCGGCAATTGCGTAAAGACCGATGAGACCAAATCCAAATATTTCTAATTTTACCAACCAATTTCCATCAATCAAATGCGTATAAGCGAATAATATAGGCATAATATACAATCCTTTAGCCAGTTTCCATGCTTCAAAACCTGTTCGCATCGGATTTGAGCCAGCTATACCTGCTGCTGCAAACGCAGCAAGACATACTGGTGGAGTAACGTTTGAATCTTGAGATAACCAAAAAATAATCATGTGAGCCGCCAGCAAAGATACTCCCATTGTTGCTAAAGCCGGAGCAGCTAAAATAGCAAGCATTATATATGCTGCTGTTACTGGTAAACCCATTCCCAGTAATAACGAAGCCAGAGTTATTAAAACTAGCGCTATTACTAAATTTCCTCCGGAAGCAGAAACTATTAATTGAGAAAATGTAATTGCTATACCTGTTATAGAAATTGATCCTATTATAATTCCAACACCAACTAATAAAACACCAGTCATAACCATATTTTTTGAACCTAACGCCAATCCGTCGAGAATGTCACTAAGTTTCATTTTATGATTCTTACTCAAATAAGAACTGAGAATAACAGCTAAAATTGAGTAACCTGCTGAATATGTTGGTGTATATCCAATAGATAACATCCCAATTAATACAATAATAGGAATGAAGAAATGAACCCCTTCTCTTAATATTGAAAGTAATGATTGTTCTTCACTGTTAGAATATCCGGTTAACCCATATTTTTTAGCAGTTTGATAAACATAGAACCCGACTGTTGCGAAATACATAATGGCAGGAAGAAAAGCAATTGCAATAATCGTAGTGTAGGGAGTTTGGGTCCATTCAGCCATAATAAACGCACCTGCCCCCATAATCGGCGGCATTATTTGTCCCCCTGTTGAAGCTGCAGTTTCAACTGCGGCGGCAAATTCAGGTTTAAACCCAGCTTTCTTCATCATTGGAATTGTTATTGAGCCAGTTGAAACTGTGTTTGCAATTGCGCTACCGGATATTGTTCCCATAAGACCAGAAGAAAACACGGCTACAATTCCAGGTCCACCGGTAATTTTTTTTGTAAGAGCTTGAGAAATATCAATAATAAAATCTCCACCACCGGATTTCAATAAAAACGCAGCAAAAAGTATAAACATAAAAACAAATGTCGATGAAATTGAAGCAGTAATACCAAACAATCCTTCATCCGTGAAATAAAGACGGTATAAAAATCTGGATAACCGCATTCCTCTAAAGTGGAAATCACCGCCGACCCAATTACCAAGGAATAAAACATAAGCCATAAAAAAGATTGCAATTGAAGGAATGATCCAACCGGTAGTTCTTTTAACGATTATCAAGGTTAAAACGACGGTTATTCCTGCAAAAATCAAATCGGGTAAAATTGTCACTTCATTTCGTGCATGTAATGCATCTTCAAAAAATATTATATAGAAACTGGTACTTAATAAAACGATCGCAAAAACTACATCCAAAATTTTTCGTGAAGTTGTCACCTTCTTTCCTATTGGATAAACCGTAATAAAACCAAGCGCTCCTAACAATCCAAGATGAAGGCTGTTTCTCCAAAGTTCACTTAGTATTCCGATTGTATTTATCCAAATATGAAATAAAGAAATTAAGACGGCAAACCAATAAGCAAATTGCCGTCTATTTTCAATAAAATGTTCAGATTCTTTTACTTCCTCAAGAATAATATTTTCGGGATTTTCCATAACCTATTTTGGAGGCATTAACGAAGCCGGAATATTTATTCCTTTTTCCTTGAAAAATTTAACTGCACCTGGATGAAGCGGCACAGGTAATCCTTGTACACCTCTTTCCAATTTAATAGCCATAGTAGCTTTATGCATTTTATGCAGATAGGGTAAATTTTCGTAGATTGTTTTTACAAGTTTATAAACCGTTTCCTCATCAACGTCAGGTCGAACTGCTAAAAAATTTGGTTGAGCAATTGTATGTATGTCAGTTTTCTGACCGGGATAAGTTCCGGTTTTGATCACATATCTGCTCCAAACAGGAAAATTAGAATCAATTTTCTTCAATTGATCGTCGGTAAATTCTAAAACAGCAATATTATCAGCACCAATGGTAGCAAATGCTTGTGTGATTGCAGCAACCGGAGGTCCGGCAGGAATATTCATTCCTAGAACTCTCTTATCTTGCATCGCTTTTGCAGAAGCGGAATATCCCATATGTTCCAATTTAAAATCATTATCGGGATCGAATCCCAGTGCGGTTAAAATAGTTTTTCCTGACGTTTCCGTACCCGAACCTCTTTTACCTATAGAAAAAGGTTTTCCTTTCAAATTTTTTAAATCCATTATGTTGCCGGTTTTTGCAAATTCTTTATAAACAACAAAATGTTCAACATTTTCCCACAACATAGTAACAGCTCTCATTTCCTTCTCAGGTTTGCCTTCATATTTTCCTTTTCCCTGCCATGCCATAGATCCAAATAACCCTTGTAAAATTGCAAAGTCGGCTTCGCCGGTTTTCAAAAGCTGTACATTTTCACCGGAGCCGGCTGAAGTAATAGCGTTCATTTTAATGTGATCTGTTTCTCCCAGTTTATCGGATGCAAGTGTAGCAATTGCAACACCAACAGGATAATAAGTCCCACCGGGCGATGCAGTTGCTAATACGTATGATTTTTCTCCTCCGGTTTTAGATGCCTCCCCGGGCTTTTCTTTTTTTCCGCAGGATGTAAATAAAAATGTTGCTAAGGTTAGAAGCAGAATAACTTTGATAAGTGATGTTGAAGTTCTTCGCATGGATGGTTCCTCCTTTTTTGAATGGACATAAGTAAATTTACTTAAATTAAAATGAGAAAATCAATAAGGATTTAGAATAATTTTATTCTGTAAAGCAAATAACGTTAAGAAATAATTTATAAATTACTCAAACATAAGGCATGCAAATAAAGGAGTTGTCATTTTATAATTCTAAATATAAAACTCAATTAGATTGATTGCTTGATGCAAATAAGAAGTTCCGAACAAATTCAGGTGATTTAAAATATGATAAAGCTTGTATATATTTTCGCGGTATTGCCAACCTTCCGGTAAAGGAAAAGATTCGTTGTATGCAGCATAAAACCGGGAATCGAAACCGCCGAAGATTTTAGTCATTGCCAAATCGGCTTCTCTATCACCATAATATACTGCAGGATCAATCAAACACGGTTCGCCCTTTTCATCAACAATATAATTTCCTCCCCACAAATCGCCGTGCAGCAAAGAGGGTTTAGCATTATAAGTTAAAATTTGGTCAATTTTATTTTCAAGAATTAAAATATTTTTTCTTAAACTTGAATTTGAATAACCATTCCTTTCGGCAAGTTTAAATTGATAAAGCAGTCGATTCTCCCAGTAAAAAGTTTTCCAATCCGTATTATTAGGCAGATTAATCTGCGGCGTACTTCCGATAAAATTATTTTCATAAAATCCGAAACTTTTTGCTGTAAATCTATGCATATCTGCAAATCTTCTGCCGAACAGCTCAGAAAAATTGCGCACTTTGTGTGATGATTTGATGTATTCGATAATCAAATAAGAATCGTCAAAATAAATTACTTCCGGCACGCGAATAGCTTCCGATTTTTTAATTTCACTTAGACCATTCGCT
>JALSTI010000008.1 GCA_026983795.1 Melioribacteraceae bacterium | reverse complement strand
ATACGAAGCAGAAAAAATCAGCGGTCTGTTTTCTTGATTACAATCGAGCAGTAACAAACGTAATATTTTAAAAATTAATATTATAATCTATAAAGAATAATAATTTCAATTAGTATAGAGAATTGTTCTTTGGAATTATACAGTTAAAATAAAAACTGACAATTCGTAGAAAATAATTTTTTTTGATACTGCTTTATTTATGTAAATCTAATTTAATATTTCCCGTATTACGTTATATACAGCAGTAACACTAAGGAACAGTATTGTTTTTATCCTTTCAAAAGCTATTTCCGGGAAACTTATATAATTATTAGTTATTTTATAACAATTAACCATGTATAATTAACAGGGGTCCTAAATGATAAAATATAGAAAACTATTATTCTTTGTCTTACTCATACCGGCAATTGCTGTTTTTACGAATAAATCTTTTGCTCAAAGTGAAAAACCTGATAATTGTGATTATCTGAATTTCAAAACTCCCGGAAGTTATCAAGCCGGTGGAGTTCAAATGATACAACTAAAAGAAGGTTACAGGGTTTGGACAAAACGCTTCGGTAAAAGTCCAATTAAAGTTTTGTTGTTACACGGCGGACCGGCAATGACGCATGAATATATGGAATGCTTCGAAAGCTTTTTCCCTAAAGCCGGAATTGAGTTTTACGAGTATGATCAATTGGGTTCTTATTATTCCGATCAACCGGATAATGACAGTCTTTGGGTTCTAAATCGTTTTGTGGATGAAGTTGAACAAGTACGTAAAGCATTAGGTTTGAACAAAGATAATTTTTATCTACTCGGTAATTCCTGGGGCGGACTGCTTGCAATGGAATATGCCGCAAAGTACCAGAAGAATCTTAAAGGTTTAATTATTTGTAATATGGTCTCCAGTTTCGATAAATATGTAGTTTACAATACAAAACTGCGAAATCAATTACGTCCTTCCCTTCTCGACTCATTTAAAGTGTTTGAAGAAAAAGGAGATTTTCACAATCCGGTTTATCAAAATTTAGTATTTAAAGAATATTACAACCGGCACATTTGCCGTTTGCCGCAGTGGCCGGAACCGGTACTTCGAAGTTTTAAACATATAAATCAGCATGTTTACGAGTTTATGCAAGGACCAAGTGAATTTGTACCCGGCGGAAATTTAGAAGGATGGACGATTACAGATAGATTGAAAAATATAACGGTTCCTACGCTTTCCGTTGGTGCCAAGTATGATACAATGAATCCCGAAGATATGAAAGAAATTAGTGAAACCGTGCAGAACGGAAGGTATTTATATTGCCCAAATGGCAGTCATCTTGCAATGTGGGATGATCAGAAAGTTTTTATGGACGGTGTTATAAAATTTATAATGGATGTTCAAAACGGTAAATTTCCCGCTAAATAAAGATGATAGAACTTTTATGCCTTATTTTAATCAAGATTTCATAGTATTTTTTACTGAACTAGAGAAAAACAATAACCGCGAATGGTTCAACGCAAATAAATCACGATATGAAAAATCGGTTAAAGAACCTTTTTATGATTTTGTTCAAGATATGATATTCAGAATTCATGAACAAGATCCGGCAATAATGATTACGCCTGAAGAAGCTATTTTTAGAATTTACCGGGATTTAAGATTCAGTAAAGATAAAACTCCGTACAAAACTTACGTATCTGCGGTAATTTCTCCACGAGGAAGGAAAGATAATACATATCCGGGAGTTTACTTGGAGGTTAATGCAAAATATATAAGATTTTACAGCGGGATTTACAAAATGACTAAAGAACAGTTACAGAGTGTGCGCAGCTTTATTGCTGCATACCCGGAGGAGTTTAATTCGTTAATAAAGGCTAAAAAATTCAGACAAGTATTCGGAAAAATCTTAGGAGAACAAAATAAAAGGGTTCCGCCCGAATTTAAAAATTTGCTTAAAGAACAACCATTAATAGCAAACAAACAATTTTATTATTATAAAGAAATTAATTCTGAAAACTTATTAAGAAAGGATTTGCCCCAAAGGCTGATGAAATATTATTTTGCAAGTCAACCGTTAAACAAGTTTCTGAAAGAAGGATTAGAATTTACGTCAACCAAGTTCCGCTAACGGAACTTGGTTGACTTAATAAATTATACGTCGTAGTATAAAGAAAATTCAAACGGATGAGGTTGTAAAGCCATCGGTTTTATTTCATTTTCAATTTTATAATTAATCCAAGTTTGAATTACATCTTCGGTAAAAACGTCTCCTTTGGTCAAATATTCGTGATCGTCCGCAAGAGCTTGAATTGCTTCGCTTAAAGTTGCGGGGGTTGAAGGCACATTTTCAAGTTCTTCGGGTTCAAGATCGTAAATATTTTTATCCAAAGGTTCACCCGGATCAATTCTGTTCATTATTCCGTCCAATCCTGCCATCAATAAAGCCGAGAAAGCGAGATAAGGATTTGCCGAAGGGTCGGGGCATCTGAATTCAATTCTTTTGGCTTTAGGACTTGCCGAATATAAAGGAATTCTGATTGCGGCGCTTCTGTTTCTTTGTGAATATGCAAGGTTTACCGGAGCTTCAAATCCAGGCACTAATCTCTTGTATGAGTTTGTGGTTGGATTTGTAAAAGCCAATAATGAAGCTGCATGTTTTAATATTCCGCCGATGAAATAAAGAGCTGTTTCGCTTAATCCGGCGTACCCGTTTCCGGCAAATAACGGTTTTTTCTTTTTCCACAGACTAATATGAACATGCATTCCGCTTCCGTTATCGCCCATAATCGGTTTAGGCATGTAAGTAACTGTTTTGTTATGTTTTTTAGCCGTGTTTTTAACTACATATTTGAAAAGTAAAAGTTGATCGGCTGCTCTTAACATCGGTTGAAATCTCAAATCAATTTCGCATTGCCCGCCGCTAGCAACCTCGTGATGTTGGGCTTCTACGGGAATTCCGATGTCCATTAAATTCATTACCATTTCGTTTCTTAAATCATTTAAAGAATCTGTAGGAGGTACGGGAAAATATCCTTCTTTATATCTCGGTTTGTAACCTAAATTCGGATTTTCTTCTTTACCGCTGTTCCAACGTCCTTCTTGCGAATCCACATGATAAAAAGTTCCGTTCGGTTTAGAATCGAAACGGACGTCATCGAAAACAAAGAATTCGGCTTCGGGCCCAAAATAAGCGGTATCTGCAATTCCGGTCGATTTAAGGTAAGCTAACGCTTTTTCATTTATGCTTCTTGGACAGCGGGAATATTTTTCTTTAGTAGCCGGTTCGTGAACGTTACAAATTAAACTTATTGTAGGCGCTTCCACAAAGGGATCAAGAATCATTGTTTCCGGATCGGGAATTATCAGCATATCGCTTTCGTTAATTTTTTTCCAACCTCTAATTGATGAACCGTCAAAACCGAATCCGTCTTTAAATGAATCTTCGGAGAGTTCTGTGGTTGGTACCGTAAAGTGTTGCCACAGTCCCGGAAAATCCATGAATTTAAGATCGACAAATTTAATTTTGTTAGCTTTTACATAGCTAAGGACTTTTTCAACTGCTGTTTTTGTTTTAGCCATAATGTTCTCCTATTCATTTTATATTTATTTTGGTTGTTTCCTTAATTGTTGAAAGAACAAAACTTGAAAGCGTTCTAATTACACCGGGCCATGATTGAATTCTGCTTAACAACCGTTCTAATGAAGCTGTATCTTTTACTAAAACTTTAAGAATGTGTGATCCTTCGCCTAATACCGAATGGCATTCCAATATTTCCGGTGTTTTTTGTACGTGTTTAGTAAGATCTCTGTAATTTTTTGAAGAATCCATTATTACAGTAATAAAAGCCATAATATCCAAACCGAACGCTTTTCTGTTTACTTTTGTAAAATATCCTTCAATTATTCCCTTTTCTTCCAATTTATTTAACCGTTCGCTTAAAGAAGGTAAAGATAAATTAACCTTTTCGGCAAGTACGCTTCTTTTCGTCCGGCCGTTTTCTTGAAGGATATCTAATATTTTTTTATCAATAGTATCGAGCATGATGCCTTATTTATTTAGTTATATTTCAAATATTAACTGCAAAACTAAGGGATAAAATTAAAATTGTCAAATACTTTTAAATTTTATCCAAAATTTTGTGATTTTTATCAATATAGTTTATATACAACAAATATCAGACCAATTATCGGCATATTTTAGAACTTTTTATAGTTTTACGGCGATTTATGATATTTCCGTACTAAGATTTTCAAGTAATTTATGTAATGTTTATTAACAATTTAAATGTATACGGAAATCTTAAAAAATTTAACTTGACAAAACCAATGCGGTTTTACTAAATTTGAAAAAACAAAACTCAATTAATTGAACCTTTTAAAATTTAGTTAAACGGAGACGTTTATGGGAAACAGTTACTCTTTTATCCCTGCAAAACTCGTATTACAAAACCAGAAGTGCGGAAAACAATCTTGAGTATTTTTCACCCTGCCATCGTTAATCCGGGTTACTTTTTATTCTTTTTCACTTTTCTTCTTTCTCTTTTTCCATTTATTTATATACTAGTGGAAATAAAGGTGAGATAGGAAAAACCGGGAAATAATTTTAAAATGCAAAAGTGTTAACAATATTGTTAAAATATTCTCTTTTAAAGTACAAGTCGCCTGTGCAGGGGAATGCGATTGGAACAGTAAGCGTGTATAGTAAAAAATAACAAACAGTCAAGGCAGCCTGCATCAAGGTGACAGTCTACAATACAAGAATAGGAAGAAAGCAACGGACAAAGAAAAAGTAAAGATAGCGTATTAAATATTTAAGAGGCGAGAGCTCTCCGGTAATAAAAGTTTTCTGAAAATATTATAATAGCGGTATTTAAGTTCGATAGTATTAAGGATTTATGGAATTAAATATGAAATATTTAATAATTTTATTTACAATAATACTGGCATTTGAAAGTTCATTTTCCCAGACTTTAACTCAAGATGAAAAAGAAAATATTCTTGAGGCACTTAACGACTCGAGCATGAACTACAGAGGAGCAGCTTTGAGCGCTATAATTAAGTATAAAATTACTGAAGCAAAAGACAGCTTGGAAAAAAGATATGGAAAGATAAAAGAAGTCTGCAAGTAGATTATTTGGAAGCGCTTTATGCAGTTGGTTCTGAGAAGACACATGAATATGCGTTGGCTTTTTTAGACACAATAGATGCAAATCCGATGGGCAACTCTGGTTACGCGCCAATTCCACTAGAACAAAAGGTAAGGGCAACAGGTGTTCTTTTTAAGCTAGGGGATTATTCCACTTATGAATATGTTTTTCAAATGTTGGATGAATATTCTTCATGGTTAAATAGTAGTTATGCAGTGGATTTATTACCTGAAATAATTAAAAACATTCCGGCGGAGCGGGAAAGAACTAAAAATGACTTGGTAAATAAAACACTCAGAAGAATGTTATATAATGATACTGTTGCGACAATTAGAAAACAAGTAGCGGAAAATCTTCTTTTCAGACATGGTACACATTCAGACTATAAATTTGTGAAAGAATATTTAGTAAAAGAATCCGATACGGTAATTAAAAATTTGATAGAATCGGATTTAGAAGATTTTAAGCTGACTATACTTGAAGATACAACAAAATTTGAAAATTGTAAATGAAATTGGAGATAATTATGAAAAAGTTCATAAAAGTTATATTAATTTTTTTAATACTAACTGTAAGTCAAGTCTTCTCAAATGGATCTATGGACTTAGTAAAAAATAATATGTTTAATTT
>JALSTI010000007.1 GCA_026983795.1 Melioribacteraceae bacterium | reverse complement strand
TTATATATGCGGTTAATAATGGTGCGAAGATTATAAATATGAGTTTCGGTGATACGAAATATTCCGCAGTCTTAAAAGATGTTATTGATTTTGCTTATAGCAACGGCGTCATTTTAATAGGTAGTTCAGGTAATGCTTCATCGGATTTACCCCATTATCCTTCAAGTTTTTCCGGTGTTATTAGTGTCGGCGCAAGCGATCAAAATGATTATGTCGCTTCATTCTCTAATTTCGGTTCTAATATAGATTTAGTTGCTCCCGGAGTTGATATAATATCTACAAGCAAAGATAACGGTTACACTTCAATAAGCGGAACTTCGGCAGCTACTCCTTTTGTAACCGGCAGCGCCTGTGTTGTAATTGGTTTACACTACTTTTCCAACGAAGAGATTAAACAATTATTCAAATCTACTGCAGATGATATTAACGATGAGGGATGGGATTTGCATGCCGGAGCCGGAAGAATTAACCTATTTAGAGCCGTGCAAACTTTGACTCCCGGGATTATTAAAATTAATTCCCCCCAACAAAATTTTGCAACTAGCGGAAATGAAATTCCAATAAATATTTCTGTATTGTCTCCGTACTTTAACCATTTTGAACTTTATTACGGCACCGGATTTAATCCCGGGAAATGGAACAAAATTCAAGTTGATAATTCAAATTATCAAAAAGTGGGAATAGATATTCCTCCTTTGGACGTTACAAATTTTGCCGATTCGGTTTATACATTAAGATTGGTTGTCGTCTTAAACAACGGGCAGAATCAAGAAGAGCGGGTTAATTTTTACGTTGACAGAACACCGCCTCAGTTATCCCTTGTAAATTTAGGACCTGCCTTTAATGGAGTAGAACCTACAATAATATCTTCAATTGTTACCGACGAAATTTCTTCGGTTAAAATGTATTTCAAGGGAAAAGATCAAACCGGTTATTCATTTATAACTTTAGATGAATTTTCATCAAGCGATAAATCAATTCAAACTACGCATTACGGCTTTATACCGGCCGGTTTAATTGAACCCGACAAAACATACGAAATTTACTTTGAAGCCGAAAACTTAGCCGGATTAAAAAATCGGTTGCTTAATAACGGCAAACCGTTTGAAGTATTAGTAGAAGACGAATTCGAACCGGTCCCGTTCATTAAAAAGAATTACTCTTTACCGAACGGTAATCTTTTTGCTCATTTGGTTAACCTGAATTCTGAACCGTACGTTTTCTTAAATGCTAATGAGAGTCCGGAAACTTTAAGCTTTTTTAAATTTTCGCAAGATCATTTTGTTATTACCGATTCACTAAACCGCAGATTACCTAAATCCGCCGGTGATTTTAACGGAAACGGTAAGACGGATATTCTTAGCCTGTTTGTAAAAAACGGTTATATAGATGAGCAAATCTCAGATAATCAAACAAAATTTAATAATGTTTTTACCGATACCAGCAGAAATTTTTGGCCCGCTGTAGCAATGGATATTGATAACGACGGCATGACGGAAATTATATCTTTCAACCAGAATTCGGCAATGGATATTTGGCAAGTCAGCGCTAATTTAACTCTTTCGCTTGAATCGGAAATTAATATTTTTGATACCGTTGGTGTTGCCGGCTTTATAGGCGCACCGAACGTTGCGGTTGACGATATTGACAACGACGGCAATAATGAAATTTGGACTATGGATAATCGCGGCTCACTTTATTCAATAATAGTGAACGGACCAAACAAGTATACTAAAGGGAAAAAGATTGATTTTAATTTGAGCGGGATTAAAAATATTTTGACTTCCGGGGATTATGACGGCGACGGCAGAAATGAACTAGCTGTTTTATTGAAATCGAGCAGCTTCAACGATATCGCTCCTTTCTACATACTTTATATTTTTAACTTAAATAATAATAATATTAATATACTAACATCAAAAGCTTTTCTCGACGTTTCCTCCAAATTTCCTTTGGGTAATTTTGTGAAAGTTAATTATAGTTTGAACTTCGCCGATATTGATAACGATAATTCGGACGAATTGCTTATAAATATATATCCGTACTTCTATATAATGAAGAAAACAACAGCAGGTGACAGATTTGTTTATTTTGACGATGGAGTTAATTCGAAAAACATTTTTGTTGGCGATTTGGACAATAACGGGATTAAAGATATTGGATTAAGCTCAATCGACAGCGTCAGGTTTTTTGAAATGAATACTTCCAACAATTTGACAATTCCCGTTATTACAAAAGGATATAGTAAAGACAGTAATCATATTTATATCGAATGGAAAGGGAACGGAAATATATTCAGAATTTTTCGTAATGATAGTATAAAAAACCTCACGCTTATTGATTCTACCTCGGATAATTATTATATGGACAGCGTTCTTTCTAACAGATACTATTTTTATTCCGTGCAAAGTTACGATAATGCGAAAAACAAATATTCCGGTCTCAGTAATGTAAAAAAAATATTTTCGCATCAACCGGCAAAATTAATAAACGTAGATGCAAAATCTTCAAAAAATTTAATTGCAGAATTCAATTCAAAAATTAGCGGAAGAGTAACAAAAGTAATTGATTTTGTTGTGGATAGCTCTATTTATCCGAATAGCGTTATTATTAATAACGATAATTCATATTTGTTAAATTTTATTCCGCAGTTAAAAGCCGGGCTTCATTCTTTAAAAGTAAATGGATTGGTGGACTTTTACGGTTCGCCGGTTGACAGCAACTCCATAAATTTTACTGTTTCTACGGTTGAACAAAAGAGTGAATTTTTCATTACAAAATATGCGCTCCTTAATTCAAATCATGTTTTACTGCAATTTAATTTGGACGTCGATAAATTATCGGCAATGAATAAAGATAATTATGATTTCAATCCGGCTAATAAAATTAAAGGTATTTCAATCGACCCGGATTCATCTTCCAAAATAATTATCGCTACGGAATATCCGGTGGGTTCAATTGGAAAGAAGTATACGCTTAAAATTAAGAACTTGGTTTCATCCGAAGCAACGGGAAAAATACCGATAAACGACGGAGCCGGAAGCAGTGTTTTCCTTTCCTCTTTTGCTAATAATTTGGATAATGTTTACAATTATCCCAATCCGGTAAAATTAACCGAAAATCAATTTGTTACTTTTGCCAATCTTACTAAATCTTGTGAAATTTATATTTTTACATTGAACGGAAAACCGATTAATAAATTGGTGGAAAACAACGGTGACGGTGGTCTTAGCTGGGATTTAACGAACGAAAACGGAATTAAAATAGATTCGGGAATATATTTGTATATTGTAAGAACTTTGGATGGAAATAAAAACGTTACTCAAGAAAAAATCGGAAAAATTGCGGTTATAAAATGAAATTGAAATTCGGTAAAGTAAATACTCTTTCTAACTATATTAGTTTATTCAGATTATTGTTAAGCGTTCCCGTTTATTTTTTACTCGATAATTTACATTATTCGGCACACATAAGAATTTATTTGATAATAGCATTTTTCCTGGCTTACGTAAGCGATATACTCGACGGTTATATTGCGCGGAAAACAAATCAAATATCCGAAGTAGGAAAAATAATCGATCCGTTGGCAGATAAAGTTCTGGTTATTTTAATTGTAACCAAATTATTTTTAATGGGGGAAATTCCCGCTTACTTTTTTTGGATAATAGTATTGCGGGATGTTTTAATTTTTACGGGCGGTATTTTTGTAACGCGTAAAATAGGTAAAGTTATACCTTCTAATATATTGGGAAAAGTAACCGTCGCTTCCATTGCATTATTTCTGCTGGCTGTGGTTTTAAATGTAAGAGAAACAAAAGTATTATATTATCTGCTAATGTATATCAGCATTACGCTTAGTGTTGCTTCCGTTATCGGATATGCAATTAGGGCAAACAAAAGTATTAAAACAGGTAAAATATGAAAATATTTAAAAATTTAAATTTTAATAAACTTAAAAACGGATTAAGTAAAACCAGAGAAAAATTAGTAACTAGTATCAATGAAGCTGTTAGTCGCAGAGCCGTAATAGACGAAGAAGTTTTGGAGGAAATTGAAGAAATATTAATAACTAGCGACATAGGTTTTGATATTGCAATGAATATAATTGACGAAACGAGAAAATCGTTAAAATCACAGTCCGACAGAAGCAAAATAAATATTGTAGAAACAATAAAAAACGAATTGGTTAAACTGTTGGACGAACATTCAACCAAAACATCCGAATTCGAATTAATAGAAAAGCATCATCCGCTGGTGATTTTAATTATAGGAGTGAACGGTGCGGGAAAAACGACTACTATTGGTAAACTGGCATATATTTACAAGAAAGCCGGCTTAAAAGTTTTAATCGGTTCTGCCGATACTTTCAGAGCGGCGGCAAATGAACAGTTGGAAATTTGGGCGAACAGGGTAGGGGTCGATATTATTCAAAAAGCGCATGGCGCCGATCCTTCTTCGGTCGCTTTCGATACATTGAACATAGCTAAGAAAAACGATATTGATATTGTTCTTATTGATACTGCCGGCAGACTGCATACTAAAAACAACTTAATGCAAGAATTAAATAAAATTAAAAAGGTTTTAAGTAAAGTTATTGACGATGCTCCGCACGAAACCTTTTTGGTACTAGACGGGAATACAGGACAAAATGCGCTCATACAAGCGAAAGAATTTTCAAAGGTAACCGATGTTACCGGTTTAATTATTACTAAATTAGACGGAACGGCTAAGGGCGGTTCAATATTTCAAATAATTGCCGAACAAAAAGTTCCGGTAAAATACATTGGCGTTGGCGAAGGAATTGACGATTTACAAAATTTTGACGCTAAGGAATTTGTTAATGCACTTTTCGAAACCGAACCGGAATAAACATTTCATTAATTGCAAAGGTAAAAATTGCTTGATATTTTATTCGTTGTAAATCCAGCAGCAGGCAGAAAAAAAGCAAATAAGATCTTACCTCTTGTGAAAAAAAAACTAAATGGTAAGAAACTTAAAGCTGATTTTAAATTTACAGAATACGCTGGTCATGCTACCGGAATTGTTAAGGATAATATAAACTCATACAACAGAATAATTTCCGTAGGAGGAGACGGAACTTTAAATGAAGTGGTAAACGGTATTGCGCCGCATCAAGAGCAAATTATCGGCGTTCTGCCAATCGGTACCGGTAACGATTTCGTAATGAATTTAGGATATTCAAAGAATATTGAACATGTAGTTGATTTAATACTGGAAGAGAATCCTACCACAATAAAATGTGACATAGGCGAAATAACCATTACAAATAATCAAAGTGTTGTTAAAAGGAAATTTGTGAACAGTTTGGGAATTGGATTTGACGCATACGTGGCTTATATAAATCAAAAAAACAAATATTTCTCAGGAATCCTCTCGTATGTTTATTCATTAGCATTAGCATTATTTAAGATTAAATCTATAAGTTTTGAAATATCTTTTAACGATCATCACTTAAAAGGGTCTAAACTATTATTAGCCATAGGTAACGGTAAAACATCGGGCGGCGGTTTTTATCTTAATCCAAATGCGGAAGTTAACGATAATCAATTGGATTTAACTTTGATTGATGAGCTTGGTAAATTAAAAATAATAAAGAAATTACCGCTTGCATTGGTAAATAAATTGGAACAAGTTCCTGAGGTTTCGATGTATAAATTTAAAAGTCTTGACGTAAAGTTAAATAATCCATATTTTATACACGCAGACGGCGAAATTTTAGACCACCGGGCAGAAAGAGTTACAGTCACTTGTATTGAATCGGCAATTAATTTTATTTCCGGAAATAGT
>JALSTI010000006.1 GCA_026983795.1 Melioribacteraceae bacterium | reverse complement strand
TTTACCGTCAGGTTTTCGTATTATTGTCAATCCGGGATATATTCGGTCGTGTCGTAAAAATGTAAAAATCACTGTTTTATTCTTTTCGAAAGGGAACCGTAACAAATCTTCCAAAGAAGGCAATCCAGCAAATAATTTGTTTGCGGAAGTAGATAAATATTTATGCAGCATCAACAAAACCGGATTCTTTTGCCAATCAGCAAATTTTTCCGTTAAAGCTTTAAGATAAAATTTAATCGGGCGGTTTTTATATTTTTGTCTTTTCAATATAGTTAACGAGGCTGCAAATATTTGCGGGTTATCCGTATTTTTGAATATAAGTTCTATTCTATCCGGAAATGCATGAGGGAAAAGTGTTGATGCGCATTCCAAAACTTTATAATTAAATTTGTCCGTCCGGGTTTTATAATTATCCAAAGCGTATTTTATAGCGTTTTTAACGGTAGAATTTCTGTATAAAATAAGTTCCGCATCTTGAAAAGCGTTAATCCAATCTCTTTCGTTATCCGAATTAACCGGCGAAGCAAATGTATTATGAATAAAATCTACGGTTTTTTTGTAATATTTTTTTTGATTTTCCTTTATAACAAAAGCTGAACGCAAGGTTTTAATATTTACTCTGTGTTGCGAATAAATTTCCGGGTGCAGAATAAACGATAATAATAAAATGTAAACTAAACTTGTAAGTTTCATTATATATTTATTTTGAAATATTAAAGAGGGAATATAATGATTGGTTTGATAAATTTCTTTTGCTTATGTTTTATTCCGAAATTATTTCAATTTAACACCGGAAATATAGAAAATCAATCTATGAAAAAGTTTATCATAAGAGTATTATTCCTCAATTTATTAATTGCAATAACAATGACGGCACAAGACGGAGAAGTTACCACATTTTATCCGGATGGAAGCGGAAGATCGCGGGAATATTATGCGCACGGCGTTCACGAAGGCGCTTCGTACTGGTATTATAAAAACGGGAACCTCAAAGCAATCAAAAATTATACGGGAGGAAAATTAGACGGCTGGTTAAGAAATTATTATGAAACGGGAATTATCAAATCCGAAATACATGTTAAAAACGGGGTTTTAGATGGAATTTCCAGCTTCTATTATAAAAATGGCGGATTGAAAGAAACTAGAATTTATTCCGGCGGTCAATTGATCAAGCAGAGTTTTGTAGAATACGATTCCACTTATGTTGCACCGCCTATTAACAAAATGAGCGTAATGAATAAAATAGAATCTCCCGCAGGAGAAAAAGAATTTTTGTGCGATGCGGAGATTTGTCCCGAACCTATTGGCGGAATGAAAGCAATTCAATCTATTCTGGTTTATCCCAAACATGCTAAATTATACGGTTTGGAAGGCGATGTTCTTGTAGCTGCCACTATTGACAAAAAGGGAAATGTGGTGAATGCAAAAGTGGTAAAAGGAATTGGTTTGGGCTGCGACGAAGCGGCTCTGGATGCGGTGCGTAAAACCAAATTTATTCCCGCTCAAGATCATGGTAAATTAATTGAAGCGGAAGTTTCATTTAAAGTGAAATTCAGATTGAAGAATAAACCGGATTTAATGGCTGCGTCAAAAATGGTTAAAAACTCGGATGTTAAGCTTTCCGATTTTGTTAAAACGAAAACAAAGTCCGCCAAAAAATTACCCGCTAATAGAAAAGATAACATTAAAGATAAAAACCGTTCCAAGTTTATTAAATGTGATATTGATATTTGTCCCGAACCGAAAGACGGTTTTCTATCGATTGTTAAAAAAATCAAATATCCTTTAACTGCCAAACGACTCGGAATTGAAGGGGATGTGGTTTTGAAAGTAAATGTGGATGAATTCGGAATAGTAACGGGCGTGGAAATTGTAAAAGGAATCGGTTACGGATGCGATCAAGAAGCGGAAACGGCAGTTTACAGAACCGACTTTTTACCGGGTGAAGTTGACGGTAAAAAAGTAGAATCGGAAATTGAGTTGACTATTCCTTTCCGGATTGACGCAATAAAATAAACTGTTTTAGTAAGTGCTAATTTTTAGAGGAAACCCATGAGAATTTTCCAATTTATTTTAGTTTTGGGCGCTTCACTGTTTTTGTTCTTATCGACCAATTCCGCTCAGAGCAAAAAAAGAAAAGCAAATTATGTAAATATCGTAATTCCTAAAAAAGACACAACGATTGCCGGAACTAAATATTACCGGCTCGCTGCAAATACATTACCGGGAAGCCGGGTTACGTTGAACGGAAAAAAATTAAAAGTTTACAGAAGCGGCGCTGTAGTCAATTTAATGAAATTGGATATCGGTAAAAACGTGTTTGTGTTAAGGTCTTACGGACCTCACGGTAAAAAAATTACCAAAAGTTTTGTGATTATTAGAAAAGATGTAAAATTAAGAACAACTCCCAAAGATTCTCTCGTAATTGAAGACGTACAAATGTTACCCGATAAAGATGTTTGGCTTGATCAAAATGATATTTTGGAAGTTAGAATAAAAGGAACTCCTAACGGCTATGCCTCGTTTATGAATGGAATTCCGATGCAAGAACTACCTGTAGATCAAACAAACGGAATAGGCGGAATTTATGTAGGAACTTATAAAGTTAAAGAAACTGATTTCTTAGTAGATGAACCAATCAAATTCAGATTGGAAAATGGGAACGGTGAAGTAGTTGAAAAAGAATCGAAAGCAAAGGTTTCGTTTCTGCCTAAAATGTTTCCGCGTATTGCCGTTACAAGAGACGAAAGACCGTATTTGAATTACGGACTTGGAACCAACAGGCTGGGCGGAGCGAAATTGAGCTTTATTGAGCCGGGCATTAAATTAATGATAAACGGGCGGGTTGGCGATCAATACAGAGTAAAACTTACGGATGATTTTGAAGCTTGGATTCCTATGGAACAAGTTACTCTTCTACCTCTCGGAACCCCGCTGCCCAAAACTTTGACAGGTTCGTGGAATGTTTACGGCGATAAAAAATACGATTATGTAGTTGTTAATTTATCGGAAAAAATTCCTTACTCAACCACTCAAGAAGTCGATCCTACAAGAATAATTGTTAATCTTTACGGCGCAACTTCCAACACAAATTGGATTACGCAGCATTTAAGTTCAAAAAATATCAAGAACGTAACATACCGGCAGGTTTCGAAAGATTTGTTCAGAATAATAATAGAACCTGTGTATAAACAAATCTGGGGTTACGGTATAAGTTATAACGGAAATAGTTTGGTGATTAAGATAAAACGGCAGCCTAAAAGGTTAAACATTAAAAATTTAACTTTTGTAATAGATGCCGGACACGGCGGTTCGAATTACGGCGCGCTAGGCGCAACCGGATTGAAGGAAAAAGACTTTACTCTTAAAACCGCTAAATATTTAAAAAAAGCCCTTCGGAGAAAAGGTGCCAGAGTTGTAATGACAAGAACCGACGACAGTTTTTCATTAAATAGTAAAAGGTTGGAAACTGTTTTGGAATCCGGCGCCGATATTTTAATAAGCATTCACGCAAATTCAATTGGAACTTCCACTAATCCTTTAAAAGCGAGGGGAACAAGTACTTATTATAAACATATTTGTTTCAGACCTTTATCGCAAAAAATTTATAAAAGAATGCTGGAACTTGGTCTGCAGCCCTTTGGCAATATAGGAAATTTCAATTTTACCCTAAATTCACCAACCGAAATACCTAATGTATTGGTTGAAACAGCTTTTATTTCCAATCCTCTTGATGAAATGAAGCTGATAAGCAACAGTTTTAAGAGAAGAATTGCCGATAAGATTGTTAAAGGGGTCGAGGACTTTTTAAGGGACGTGAAGAAAAACAAGTTAAATTAATAATTAAAAAAGAGCCGGGCGGTAATTGCCCGACTCATTTTAATCAGCTATTATTCTTTATCTATTTGAAATTCCGGTTTAATATCAACAGGTAAATTGCCAAGTTTTGAAATTAACAATTTCATTTGGGGTGTAACTACGGCATATTTAGCAATCATTTCTTTTGCAGCGTTGTAATTTCCGGTTGCTTGTATAGTCAGAATTTTATTTGCCAAATCTGTAACGGCGGAATTTATTTTATCAAAATTTACGCGTACTTTTTGTGTGGTTTTATCAAATTGGTAACCGCCTTTTTCGAGCAAGTAGTTAAAAATAATTGCGTTATCGCCGCCGTGCGCTTCGCCCACACCAAAACGAACCGACCTGAATATTCCTGCAAGGAAGGTGACCCAAATTTCCTTTTCGAACTTTCCGGGTAAAACGTGCTTCTGTATCATAAAAATATTGTTATACATTCCTAAAATATCCGCTTTGCCTTCTTCCAATGTGGAATAAGTTTCCATAAGTTCCTTTTTAACTTCGGTATGCCGCCCGTTAACGGTAATAAAA
Source organism: Melioribacteraceae bacterium (assembly GCA_026983795.1). Lineage (GTDB taxonomy): Bacteria > Bacteroidota > Ignavibacteria > Ignavibacteriales > Melioribacteraceae > BMS3ABIN04. Next base: position 1,462 of record JALSTI010000006.1, on the reverse strand, counting down.
CCCGGACCAATACCGTGGGACATTTCGTGCATTAGAGTGTGGGTAAAAAATCCTTCAAATGTAACATACTTAAGCTGAGCGGGGTCTAGAACTTTTTTTGCAATCGGCATTAACAATTTTTCAAATTTAGCTTCGTGTATATTTTTCAACATAACCTTTTTTGAGCCTTTTGCTTTTCTAACTCTTTCGTCGTTCGGTAAATTAAAAGCCAACGTTTGAACTCCGGCTTTCGCATCGCCGGCGCAATAAACTTCTTGAACAACAACAATTGGGGATTCTGAGCCTCTTCCGAAGTTTTTGTATTTGTCCGGTATCGGTAAATGTTTTTCCATTTCGTTCAAGTAACTGGCAAATTTTTTAAGTTTTTTCGATTCAACCGGGTCCACAATAGTTAAAAAAGATTCGAATGATGCTTTATAATTAAAAAGCTCGTCTTCATAAACTTCGTACGGACCAATAACCACTTCAATTTCGTGGTTTTTCAGATCCATCCAAGCCATATCGCTTTCGAAATAATCGTTTGTTTTAAAGGCTTTGGCGCGCAAAGTCAAATATTTCTTTAAACTAGGATTATCTGCATAATCTGCCGCTTCGTTTAGTAAAGCGGAAATTTTTTCGAGATCGGATTTGTATTCTTCCGAATAAGGAACAGCTATTAATTTAGAACCGTTACGTTTTATAACCGTAAACTCCGATGTAAAAGCTTTCTCGTCTTCCGGATGGGTTTTAATCCAATTTTCGAATTCTCGCTTTGACATATTTTCGGGATAAAAATTTGCGCCGAGAGGTTTCGGATCGGTTCCGATAAACGGTTTGTTATGGTCTAACCTGTCAAATGGTCCGAACATTATGTTGAAATATTCCAATCTCAATTTATCAAGCGGGTCATTTGAGTGCTCTAATTTGTTTTTGATTTCAAAATTTTTTGAATAAACTTGCTGAAGATAAATCTTATCAATTATTTTTGAAGCTTCGTGAAGTTTTGCCACCACTTTCTTTTGTCTTTCATCCAATAGATTTGCGTCGTATTTTATTTCCGTAGGGGCAAATTGTGCTATTTTATGTTTTAACATTTCCGCTTTCTTCCCTTCTTTGTTTTTGTTGCTGCAAGATAGCAGAAGAAAAATTGAAAAAATAATAAAAAGAAATTTTGATATTTTCATAATTCTTTAGTCCTTTTAAGTTGGTTTTTATTCGCCGGAATTAAAAAATCAATTTAAATAATAAATTACAAAGAAAACTATACTAAAGTAAATATTAAATAACCAGCCGGTAATTCAAATGAATATGTTTGTTTACAAAAAAAATTACAAGTTAAATTGTATTGGTGAACTTAACCGGGAATAAATGGAACCAATTTTTAACTTAAACGCGTAACCGTAATAATTTCACTTAATCATTTTTTTATATTATAATTATAAAAACAAAAATTAACTTAATAAGGAGCCGGCTATGAAAAATT
>JALSTI010000005.1 GCA_026983795.1 Melioribacteraceae bacterium | reverse complement strand
CCCTTTCAGCATATCAAACCCGATACTTATTCTATCATTTAAATATTGCGGTGTACAGCTAAAAGATATTATTTTCATTCTTCTGCAAATTCTGGAAATAGTAGCGATGTTAAACACCTTTAACTGTATTATATAAACCGCATCCATTTTATTTTTACTTAAAAGCAAATTCAAATTATTTACTCAATTAATATCGATCCAAATAAAATTTATTTTATTTTTTTTACTAAAAGATTTATGTGTAATTGAGCTAAAAACACCGGCTGAAGAAGCAGCAAGGAAAGCAAAACGAGATTATATTTTTTCATCTTTTACCTACTAATTCGATAAAACAACCAAAATATAATCGATGATTAGAATAAAATATTTAATTTTTTAAGTTTGATATAAAAGGATGGTTTGTCTTAATAAAATTTTATAAAACAAAAAGTTAGCAATAAAATTAACTTGAATGCACCATGTTTTCAATTCGGTTTTTAGGAAGCGTAACTGTAAATTTTGTTCCTTTGCCCTTAACGCTTTGTACTTTAATAGTGCCTTTATTAATTTCAACATATTTTTTGACCAACGCCAAACCAAGACCGTTTCCTTCGAAGGCGCGGGTATAACCCATTTCTTCCTGCTGGAACGGCTCGAATAATTCCGGTAGAAATTCTTCGCTTATGCCAATGCCGGTATCTTCAATTTCAACATACACATTTTTTTCATCGTCGGATTTTAATAAAATCTCTATACGACCGCTTTCGGTATATTTAATCGCATTGTCTACTAAATTAGAAAATAATTGCGAAAGTGTGTATTGATCAGCCCAAATCACTGATTTTTTTATCCTGTTTGTTAATTTTAGTTCCAACCCTTTTTGATCGGCATGCTGTTTGAATTCTTTGTAAACACCTAAAAGTACATCTTGGTATAAATCAACTTTTTCTTTAAAGACTTCAAATTCACCCGACTGGAACTGCGACATATTTAATATTGAATCGATTGTTCTTATTAATCTTCTACTGCCAATTTCAATTGCTTCGAAATACTCTAAAAATTCCGTTTTGTTTTCTTTTAATAAATCTTCTTTTAACAACGATACATAATTGAGAACAGTATTAATCGGCGTTCTTATTTCATGGGAAATTCCGGCTAAAAATTCCGATTTCAATTTATTAGCTTCCTCAGCTTTATTTTTAGCGGCAATTAATTGCTGCGCATATTTTTTCCTTTCCAAAACTTCATTTTTAAGTTCTTCCAAAGTTTCGTCTAATTTTGTTTGATGCTGTAAAATCAATTTATTTTTTTCTTCCAACTCTTTGTTTTTTTCTTTTAATAATTCATTTGCTTTTTGCCTGCTTCTGTACCTGCCGTAAATTACAAGTACTAAAATTAGTCCCAGAACCGCTACTGCAATGATAAATTTTATAACATTCGTTTGGTGTGCCAGTTGAAGTTTTTTTATTTCATTCTGTTTTCTTAAGAGTTGGTTTTCTTTTTGTTTTGTATCGGAATCATATTTGATTTGCATCTCAGCAATTAGTTTATTTGCATCTTTGCTGTAAATATTATCTTTCAGATCGTCGTATTTTTTATGGTAAAAAAATGCTTTCTTAAAATTCCCGTTTTTTTCAAAATATGCCGAATAAATTTTATATCCATCCATTAATAATTCGTTTACATTATTTTGTTTTGCCAGTTTTATTCCTTCGGTTAAATGTTTAAGCATTTGTCCGTATTCGTCAAGCTCCAAATTTACATTAGCAAGATGAATAAGACTATTTGCTGTGGCGAAAGGACCGTCGACTTTTCTGCGTAGATTTAAAGACTTTTCATAAAACATTTTGGCTTTTTGTAAATTGCCCATTTTAGAATAACAATTTGCCATATCGCTTAACACATACCCTAATCCTATGGAATCTTTAACGCTTTCTTTTATTGTTTTTGCCCGGTTAAGATAAGTGAGAGCTTTTTTATATTGTTCAAGTGCCGAATAACTTTTGCCAAGATTATTCAATGCCCTTGCCAACGAATATTTGTCATTAACCGATTTTGCCAATTCCAAAGCTTTGGAAGAATAATTTATCGATTGTTTAAAGTTTTTTAATTCATTATAAACGCGGGCAATGTTGTTTAATGTAATTATAGTTTCGTTGTTATTTCCTATTTGTTCTTTCAGTTTAAGAGATTCTATAAAAAATTCAATCGACTTAACATAGTTGGCTTCAATCCAACTGATTAAACCGAGATAATTTAAAGATTTTGCTTTTTCGATTTCATCGTTACTTCTATTTGAAAGCATGAGGGAATTTTTATAATGCTTACGCGCTGCGTCAAAATTTCCTTTTTTCCAATCAACCAATCCAAGAATATTTTCGATTTTTGCTTTTTGTATAAGATTATTTTTCTCAATTGAAGAGAGAGCATTATTTGAATAGTATATAGCCGAATCCAATTTATTTTGCAAATAGAATCCATAACTAATATTTATCAGCGCATCAATTTGTCCCGGTTTATAATTTATATTTTTTGCAATTCTTAAAGCTTTTTTTCCAAACTCTAAAAGTTTATTTTTATTTAAATAAGAATACTTGTAAGAAATTTGATTAAGCAAATCAACTTTAGCCTTTTGATTACTTAAGGCAAGGATTTTTTTAAGGCTGTCAATTTCTTTCTCTACGCTTTGAGCGTGCAGATTACCGGAAATACTTATTAATACAAGTAATAACGGCGCTAACTTTCTAAAACTTATAAACATTTATGTAAAATTTTATTTAATTTTTTTTATGTATTATTCTCGACAAAAAAATAATTTTCTGTAGTTTTCCGAAATTTTGTAAAAGAACAATATTTAAATCAGAAATTAAACGGAATTAAAAATCAGAAATCAGAAATTTGAGGAGACTTATTTAATAATCGATACAATATCCAAAATATTAAATTCTTAGGAAGAAAGAAACATAAAATGTATTTTTTTTAGGTTTTTATTATCAAGTAACTTTCATAAAGATTTGGTATCAGTACGAAAAAATATTTCATTACAAGCGATATTTTCTAAGTGGTAATTAACGGTAAGTTTTACTGTTCAACAATTTGAAAAATTTCGTCGTTGGGTCTTATTTCGTCGTACATATTTTTAAGAGCGTTATACGCAGTTCTATTACCGCGCGAAGCAGCGATACGGTACAATTTATCGGCTTCGGCTTTATTTTTCTTTTTCCCTATACCGTTTTTATAAGAATAAGCAAGCGCAATTTGCGCTAATACCGATCCATATTTAGCTTGATTTTCCAATAGTTTAATATCATTTTTAATTTCATTTGAATTACCGTTAACTAAATTTAGCATCACTAATCTAACTTTACCTTCATTGCTTCCCAAATCAACCGCTTTTTGAAATAATTCCTTGGCTTTGTCAGAATCCTTTTTAACTATTGTTCCGTTATTATACAATAAACCCAATTCAATAATTGAAGGAATATGATTTAATTTTGCAGCCTCTTCCAAAAACTTCACAATTTGTTCGTCCGGCAAACCGTAATAAAATTTATAAGCATTCAATGCGGCATAAATATAAAGAGCCGCAGGTTCTTTTTTATTGGTACCTTCATCCAGTAACGGTAAAAATAATGGGTTGTTAAGTAAATTTATAATCCTTTCCCCGGCATTTCTGGTTCCTAACCGGAATGCTCTTAAGTAATATTCCATAGCCTTAAGCAAATTAGTAGAATCGCCTTTACTTTCAGTAAGTTTGCCAAGAATCATAAGAGCTTCGGGACTTCCGAATGAGGCGGCTTTATTAATAAGATTTAACGACGTTATATTTTTTACTTCGGAAGAATCTAATGTAACACCGATATATTTTTCGAGCTTTGTTTTTTTAATTCGAAGCAGTTGATTAAGCTCGTTAATTTCCGTATCTATTGACGCAGGTTCATCTTTAAAATGATAATAATCCAGTTCAAAGCTCCCGTTTTGCAATGCCGGTTCTGAAATTTGTTGTGAAGTTAACGTATCTTGTTTTTGCGGGGTCTCCGCTGTTAACGAATCAACGTTAAATTTTATTCCGCTCTTTTCCAATGCTTTTAAAGTTTTTTTGCTTGCTTTGTTGCCGGCGTCGGAAGCTTTTTTAAGCCATTTGTAAGCCTCCAAAGCATTTTTATTAACGACTAAATTATCAAGATAAAACAAGCCCAAAATATATTCTGCTTCAGGCATTCCGCTTTCGGCGGCGACTTTAAAATTTTTAAAAGCTTCAAACGGATTCCATTTTACACCTATACTGTTGACCAGCATTATTGCATAATTGAATTGCGCGGCGGGAATTCCGCTTTCGGCGGCTTTATGAATCCAATATACAGCTTGAGCGGTATCTTTGGGGAAGCCTCTTCCTAAAAGATATCTCAAACCCAATTCGTGTTCGGCAAGCGCATCGCCTTCTTTAGCTTTTTGTTTAAGAATGTAACCAGCCATTAGCGGATATGCAGGATATTTGGGTTTTATAAGCGGGTATTTAATTTTAAATTGATTTTTTTTAAATGCCTGACTTTTTGTTGTATCCTGCGAAAATACATTCGAAAAAAGTATTAATGAAATAAGTAATATGAGAAATTTATTCACTTTCAACTTTAGCAATTTTTAGTTTGTAATAAAATAATAAAATAATTATAGTTTATTTGACAGCGGAAATAAAAAAAAGTTTAAGAAATTTTGAAGTAGATGTGTATAAAAACGATTTTTACAGAAATTTTTATGAGGAATTGTTTAATTAATCCGGTTTGCGGGGGCAAGCGGTTAACCGGAAATTTTAATTTAAAATCTTTTTCATTATAAAAATATTTTTTCCTTCAACATATTTATAAGTGTTTTCATCCATCATTGTTTCAATAAGGAAAAGTCCGAATCCGCCTTCCGGTAAATTTTGTATATCATCCGGATCGAATTCAATAACAGGTTTCTTTAAATTTTTTCTTGGCAATCCGTAATCTTCCAATTTAATTTCAAGGGTTTTATGTTTTTTTCTTACTTCAATATCAATAGGATAGTTATAATTTTCTTGATAAGCATGTTCAATTATATTATTTAACGCTTCGGCTAAGCTTAGTTCAACTTTATCGAGCGTTGTTTTGGAAATATTAATGGAATCTAGGCTGTTCCTTAGGATTATACAAGCGGTGGAAACTTGTTTAGGATGACTTTTTATTGAAAATTTTATCGGTTCCATATCGACTTTAATCCTTTTAATCGCTATTTAACCATTTAATTTTTTTCACAAAGTGATCTTTATCACTGAAAAAGACAAAATAATAAATTCCGTTTTTTAAATCTTTTTTTGCAATTGAAAATTTATAATAACCGGTTTTTAATACGTCCCTACTTAATTCGCCAATTTCGGTTCCGTACAAATCAAAAAGTTTAATTATGTAATATTTTGTTTTTGGGATGGATATCTCAAAACGTATTTGGTTATTTACAAACTCTTCCAATTCTTTTACATTTATTTTTTGGGGAATAAATACGCTGTCGTAAATTACAACAGGCGGCGCTTCCGCTAATTTTCCGTATATATTTTCGTAATTATAATTATTTACCGACGAAACAGTATAATATGATTTCAACTTTTCCGATTTGAAGAATCTGAATGTTTTTGAATTTTCATTATTTATATCCACTATATTCGAGAACAAGTAAGGAATAGTTAAGCCGGAATTGTTTTGAAATGATTGATATATGACATACCTCACAATAGAATGATCGTTAAAATTGCCCCAATTAAATGTTTTCAAAAATCCGTACGAATCTTCAATAGTAAAAAACTCCGGAGTTTGAGGCGGCAAGGATTGCAACCAATTCATAACCGGCGGCAATACCG
>JALSTI010000004.1 GCA_026983795.1 Melioribacteraceae bacterium | reverse complement strand
TTGAAATACGCCGGCAATTCCGCCTAACAATTGATTTAAAAATTTATTCACTTTATCGGCAGGATGAACCAATCTTTTAACGACGGAAGCGATAAAAATAATTGCAAGAAAAATTAGAACGCCGCCTATTATTTCTGATAAGTAAAATTCATTGTTGAAAGCGGGAGCGAGCAAAACGCCTGCTTGTTTTGAAAATTTGATTCCTAAAAATAAACCTAACGCCAGTCCCAATAAACCAATAATTTTTCTAACCAGACCATCTTTATAGCCGAGAATAAATCCAATTAACAAAATTCCCAGAATTATGTAATCGATGTAATTCAAAATTATGTTAATATTTTTTCTACTATTTTTTTTATTGTTCCGCCGTCTGCCTGTCCTTTAAATGCTTTAATAGCTGCGGGCATTAATTTAGGAAAATCCTGCTTTGTTTTTGCGTCCAATTGTTCAGCTAATTCTTTAATTTTTTCAAAAAGTTCATCTTCGGAAAGTTGCGCAGGCAGATAACTTTGAATTATTTTTAATTCTTTTTCCTCTTTTTCCGCCAAATCCAATCTATTTGCATTTCTAAATTGTTCAATAGATTCTTTCCTTTTTTTAGCGGCTGAGCTTAATAAATTTATTTCATCGGTTTGAGTTAGTTCTTTATCTTTGCCGCTTTTTTCAAATTCCAAAATTAGAGCTCTAATAGAGCGGATTGTTTCCAACCTGATTTTGTCTTTAGCTTTCATTGCGGCTTTTAAGTCGTTATTAATTTGCTCTTTTAGTCCCATTTTTTTACCTGTTAATCAAAAAAAAAGCAGGTTAAATCAATAACCTGCCTAAATTTAAATTATATAAATATTATTGCTTCAATGTAGCAGAATAATTGATTCTTCTTGTATCGGCTTTTCTTAAAGCTTGTTGGATATCGGTTATAAGTCCCATCTTAGCATTTTTATCAATTCTTAAAGAAACTATAACGTTAGGCAAAGCAACTCTTTTCCTGTACATAATTTCTTGAACGTTTTTAAGCGGAACTATGTTATCGTCAATTTGGATTCTGCCTGATTTACCAACGTATATATAGGATATAAGTCTTTTATTTTCTATTTTTTCAATTGCTTGGGCTTCGGGCAGTGAAAATTTAACATAAACTTCCTGTTCCCTTAAAGTTGTAGCAACCATAAAAAATAGCAAAAGCATAAAAATAATATCCGGCATGGAAGCTGTTGGAATTCCTTGTTTTGTTGCCGCTCTTTTCTTTTCAAATTTCATTAAAAATCCTCTAAATTATTTAATTTTTTCAGGTTCTGCAATAGAAATAATTATAGGTATTTTTTCTTTCAACTCATTGAATTGCTGTTTAGTCAATTTTTCGGGATTATGAGTTTTAATGCCCCAATGGTTAAGGGCATACTCATCCCTCACATCGAAATAAGCTCCTTTTATTGCGTCGAGAGCTTGAATATAAAGATTGTAATTTGTATTTCTATCGGTTTTAATAGAAACCACAAGCTTTTTATTCTTTGGTAAATCAATTTTACTACGGATTCTAGCTCTCAAGTTTTCTCTAATTTGTGGAATTGAGATAATTTCTTTATTTAAAAGGACGTCACCGCTTTCATTAATAAGAATGGCGGCAAGTCTTTCTTTCGATAGGGGCGCAACATTTGTTATGTCGGTAATTTCCGGAAGAGTTAACCCAATTCCCGTATCGACATCTATATTTGTAGAAACAAGAAAGAAGAGCAGAAGCAAAAACGTAATATCGGCCATCGAAGCCGTTGAAAATTCTCCGCCTTCCCTACTTCTTTTTTTAATAATCATCTTTATTACTCAAAATTAGTTTTAATTATTTTTTCAATTCGTATAATGTATCTACCAATTCTATGGAAGCTTCTTCCATATCGCCAACAATTCTGTCAATTTTAGCAATCAAATAATTGTAGAAAAATTGAAGAATCATTGCAACAATTAATCCGAATAAAGTTGTAAGCATAGCTATTGAAATACCGTTAGCAACAATAGCAGGCGACATTTGATTTGCAGAAGCGATATCATCAAATGCAACTATCATACCTTGAACAGTTCCGGTAAATCCAAGCATAGGAGCTAAACTAATAAACAAGGAAATCCAAACAAGACCTCTTTCCAAAAATCCCATTTCAATTGCTCCGTAAGACATAATAGCTTTTTCGGCTGCGTCCAAACCTTCGTCGGCTCTTAATAAACCGGCGTGAAATACAGACGAGATAGCGCCGCGGGTATTTTCACATAATTTAATAGCTTCAGGAACTCCACCCTTAGAAAGAGCGTCTTTAACTTGCACGACGAATTTTTTTGTATTCAAAGTAGCTCTGGAAAGTGTCCAAATCCTTTCAATAACAAAGCCAAGACCCAAGACCAAGCAAATAAGAATTGGCCACATAAAAGCACCGCCCTCTACAAATTTTTGTTGTAAATAACTGAGAGCTCCGCCGCTGTTTGATTCAACCTGAGCAATTACTTCATAAACGAATCCAAGAACTGCTGTTAATTGCATTTGATTAATCCTCCGATATATTTATTGTGTTTTTATATTTTTTGAAGTTGGTAAAAATAAACTGAGTAACGTTAAGGATTTAATAAAAAAAAGTCAATAAGTAAATTTAGAACTTCTAATTAAATTTTAATCCAATGTCCACGGCATTTTTATAATATTTCCTGAAATGAATGAATAATTTTCCGTTAATAAATATACAAAATCTCCAATTCTTTTGGGAGAAATTAAATCCGATTTATTTTCCACCCACTTTCTGTTCTCCTTCGTATCTATAATATAAGGCGCAATTACATTAGCCGATACACCAAATTCCTTTCCCTCAAGAGCTAATAGATTAACAAAAGTATTCAAAGCATTTTTAGAAATAATGTAATTCGATTTATTATTTTCATATGCTAAAGAACTTAGAGCTCCGGTAAAACAAATTGATCCTTTAGATTTAATTTGTTTAATAAATTTAAGAAAATGTTTGCCAAGAAGAAACGGTACGGTTAAATTTACATCTAAGGCGGTTTGCCATTCCTTAACAGTTAAATTTTCTATTCCCTTGCCGGCATTAAAAATTCCTATTGTGGAAAATAGATGATATTCCCCTCTTGTCTTTTTCTGAATATTATTAAATGCTTCTTCAACATTTTTTTCAACGGTAAGATTATCAATTTTAATTTTTGTAACATTACCGTAACTTTGAACGGGTTTTTTAAATTTAGAATCGAAAAGGAAAACGTGCTCAAAGTTCTTGGAAAGAATAACTTTTTTTACGACTTTTCCTAAATTCCCTTCTGAACCGAATAATAAAAATATTTTTCTCATAATTAAATTTCTTAAATTGAATTAATCATTTTTGAATTTCAAATAATGCACCAACCGGAAAGTGATCGCTGAAACCACCCAAATAAGTCCTACCGCCGTATGTAGGGAATGGAGTTCCTTCCCATCTTCTGGAGTGTGAAATCATAAACGGAGGTTTAATAATTTCAAACGAACCGCATACATAATTAAAATTATTCCTTTCGAAAATTGATTTAGAAACTAATATTTGATCGAGCATATTCCAGTGATCCCTGTACTTATAACTACCTTTGCCTTTTTTGAATAACGGATAAGCTAAATTAACCATAAGCAATCCGTTTTGTACTTTTGAATTACATTTTGCAATGCCGGAGCGCAAGACTTTACTTATTGAAATATTTGCGGGCAAATCGTTAAAATCTCCAATAACAAAAATTTTAACTTGACTGTCATTTTTGTATAGCTTTTCAATCTCCTTCAGCAAAGTGGTGGCAGCTGCAATTCTGTTCGGTTCAGATTTTTTCAATCCTTCCCTTCTCGATGGCCAATGATTCACAAAAACATGAATAGGTTGGTTATTAAAATTTAATGTAACATGTAGTATGTATCTTGTTTCCCTGTGATTGGGTAAAACAACTTTTATAGGTTCTACATCCGATAGTTTAAAAATATCCGAATTGTAAATTAATCCTACGTCAATTCCCCGGTGATCGGGAGATTCTGCATAAGCAATTTTATATTTTTTACCGGAAGTGTTTTTTATTATTCTTTCCAACAAATTTTTATGTTCCACTTCTTCAACGCCAAGCAGGTCCGGACCTTTGTTTTCGTTCATGTATTGCAGAACCATTGCCAGATGACTAATCTTTTTGTCCAATCTTTTCTCTGTCCAATGTTTAGAACCATCAGGCAGGAATTCTTCATCGTTTGTTTTGGGGTCGTCTTTTGTATCGAACAAATTTTCCAAATTCCAATTCGCTACAAAAACATATCGAACCGTTTTATTCTTATTTTGATTTTGACCGGAACAACTTTGAAAAGTTAAAAGCAAGAACAGAAGAAATAATCGTATAATTTTCATTTTTTTTATTAATAATTAATTGGTAATCTTAAGAACAATTTATATTTTCAAAAATACAAAATCCTTATAACATTTTATTAAGAAAACCATGAGCAAAAAAAACAAGAAATTCGTAGTTATTGATGCAATGTCGTTAGCTTACAAAGCATACTATGCATTTATAAACCGTCCGTTGCAAACATCCGGCGGGGAACCGACTTCCGCAGTTTACGGATTTGTAACACAATTGCTAAAAATTATTGAAGATACCAAACCGGATTTTATTGCGGTTGCATTCGATTCTAAAGAAAAAACTTTCCGGCACGAACAGTATGAAAATTATAAATCAAGTCGGGCCGAAATGCCCGAAGATATGATTCCGCAAATTCAAAGGATAAAGCAAATTATTTCTGCATTTAATATCCCTATATTAATTTTACCAGGTTACGAAGCGGATGATATTGTTGGAACAGCAGTTGAAAAAGCGGCTAAACTGGGTATGCAATCATTTGCAATTACACCCGATAAAGATTTTGTTCAGTTGGTAAACTCGCATGTAAAACTAATTAAACCGGGTAGAACCGGCGACGATTTGATGGTAATTGACGAAACGAAAGTTAATGAATTGTACGGCTTTAATCCAAAACAAATGATCGATTATTTGGCGTTGGTCGGAGATTCTTCCGACGACATTCCCGGGGTGGCCGGAGTAGGACCCAAAACCGCTACTCCTCTTATTCAAAAATACGGCTCGGTTGAAAATTTATATAAACACATAGACGAAATAGAGAAAAAAGGATTGAAGAAAAAATTAATTGAATCGAAAGAGAATGCTTTTCTTTCGAAAAAATTAGCAACCATAAAAACCGATGTTCCGATAGAAATAAATTTTGATGAAGCAAAGTTGAGAGAACCTGATTTTGACGAATTGGATAAAATTTTTACGGAATTGGAATTTAGAAGATTAATAGACAGGGTAAAGAAAATTTATAATTTAACTCCTGATAATCAAAATTATATACAAACCGGAGAAACCGTTTCCGGTTCGTTCGATAAATCAAAAGTCAGTTACCACTTGGTAAACACAATTGACGGGATTAAGAATCTGGCTTCCCTTCTGAGCAAAACCGAATTATTCGTATTCGATACCGAAACCGACTCGCTTAACCAATTAAACGCAAATATTGCCGGAGCTTCTTTTGCAATAAAATCAGGCGAAGCTTATTTTATTCCCATTCAACCTTTCCCGCAATACCAATCATCTTTGCTGCAGGATAAAGAAGAAAGAATAGGACTAGATGATTTCAAAACTATTTTTAAACCTGTGTTTGAAAATGGAAAAATCAAAAAAGTTTGTCAAAACGGGAAATATGACATCGCAATCTTAAGAAATTACTCAATCGGATTATCCAACTTTTATTTCGATACAATGTTAGCGAGTTATATAATAGACCCCGATCAAAAGCACGGAATGGATGCATT
>JALSTI010000003.1 GCA_026983795.1 Melioribacteraceae bacterium | reverse complement strand
AATTTTTTAAAAGTAAGCTTTGCAAATTTGTCTTGGTGGTTATGTAATTTGTATTAGCGGTAAGATAATGAAGGAGTTGAAGATACAGATTGTACGGTTTGTTTATGAGGTGTTGAGCGGTTTGAAACACCAAACCTTCAATCTACTATATTGTTTATTTGTATTCACAACTGTTCATCTTAACTGCCATTTGCCAAATAATTTACCTGCATTGTTAACAGCTTGTTTGTAATTTTTCATAAATTTTTCCAACTCTTCTTTAAATGATAAAACGATCAAATATTTACTTGCAAAAATCTGTCCGTTATTCTATGTTAAAGTCATTTTACAAGTGTTTCACTTTTTGTATTAAACAATATTATTCCTATTTTTTTGTTTTCACCTTTTAATTTTAATTTTCTATTGTAATAATGTACATCCATTTGCAGCATGCCATCAAGAATATCTTCGTACGGTAGCATTATCGAATGAAACGGTCTCATAATTTTTATTCCTATTTTATGCTTAGCTTTTTACTAAAATGCCATTTAATATTTTTTCAACCAACTTAATAACCAACCTTTGTTATTGTCTTAAATTATTGTTTCATTATATTTCCGGCATTTTGAAATCCGGTCATTCCAAAGTTTTCTTCTAAAAGTTCTTCTAAGAAGAAGAAAAAATATTTTTTTAGAAGACAGTTAATTCTTTGTGTTACAACAACTTAGAGGAATTTTACCCTAAAACTTCTTCTAAAAGTTCTTCTAAAACTTAAGGAAAATCACTTTTCAGAAGACAATACCAAACTGATTTAATATCATTAACATCGCTGAAATTACAATTATTATTTGATGATCTTCCCATAGTATCTTTTCTAATTCTTTTTCAGTCATTTTTTCCTAAAAATCAAATCCCGGTTCTTCAGGTTCAATGTTAATTGATGCATTTTCCTGTATTGTTTGACGACCTGTAAGAAAACCGTCGAGCGGCTTTTTCCCTTTCACTTCGTGCGGCAGGGTTTCGGAACTTGCTTGATCGATGCGATAAAATTCATCGTTTTAATTATAGAATCAACAATATGATAATAATCTCCGGTCTTTTCAATAAGATCAACCCGAATTGGCTCTGACCAATCAGGTAAATTGATTCTAGAACCTTGTTTTATCATAAGAAAATTGAAAACTATTTTAATATTTCAAATTTACTAAAAAAATATATTCAATGAAGAAGTTGAATTGAAGGAAGCAGAATATCCATTAGACTTTATAGAAAACTACAGCAAAGGAGTTGAAGAATTATTCACAAAAGCATCATAAAAAAAGTCTGTGAAAACAGACCTTTTTATTAAAAAAATATGTAAAATTTAATCACATTTTTACAATAAAATCACTACCCCAATGTAAAACCGGTGTAATTTTAGCTACCCTTTTAGCTACCCTTTCGAACTATTTTAATTATTTAATGCTAAAAAAGCCTTGTAAGTTATTTAATTACAAGGCTTTAAGTTGTGGGGCCTATAGGACTCGAACCTATGACCCCCTGCTTGTAAGGCAGGTGCTCTGAACCAACTGAGCTAAGGCCCCTTTAATTTTAATTTTAGAGCTTCAAATTTAACTTAATAGTAATAATGATGCAACATTTTTTTTGAGCGAGCGACGGGATTCGAACCCGCGACATTCAGCTTGGGAAGCTGACACTCTACCAACTGAGTTACGCTCGCATACATTTGTAAAATTAATTAATGCCCAATAAAAATCAAAGCAGGTATTATTAACATTTTTTGCTTTCTAAATATTATATTGCGTTTTCAATTTTAATTTTATTCCGCTAATGGCAAAAAAGAAACTCACAAAAAAACAAAAACAAAATTTAGAACTCGCAATAATTCTTGGTATTACGCTTATTAGCATTTTACTTTGGAATACTTTTCTGATTTATCCCATTAAATTATTTGTAATTCTTATGCACGAAATAAGTCATGCGCTTGTTGCCCTTTTAACGGGCGGACATGTGGAATACATAATAATCAATTCGTACTTGGGCGGTACAACCCTAACTTCGGAAGGAGTAAGTATTTTAGTGGCTTCGGCAGGTTATTTAGGAAGTTTATTATTCGGGATTGCAATTTTTATTTCTGCATATAATCAAAAATTATCATTATGGATTTGTACTTCAATTTCAATTCTTCTAATTCTGTTTGCGGCTAATTTTATGAAAGGATACATTACAATTTTCTCGGCCTTGTTTTTCGCCGTATTATTTTTTGTATCGCCGCGGTATTTAAACAAAATGGTTCATTCTTATTTAATGAAAATTTTAGGGCTTATAAGTTCACTTTACGTTGTTGTGGATATTAAAGATGATTTAATTACACTTTCCGATAGATTGACCGACGCAAAAATATTGGAAAGTATTACAAATATACCGGCAATTGTTTGGGGATTCAGCTGGCTGCTTGTTTCCCTTGTTTCGGTTTATTTTATCATTAAAGAAAGCTATAAAAAAGGATTCCGGAAGATTAAGAAGTAATATTCAATTCTTTCGGTTTTGGGTCTTTTACATAACGGAGTACTAACAACCCAACAATAAAAAATAAACATATTGCAAGAATTGCAATTCTTTGACTACCGGTTCCGTAGCTTACAAGTCCGAATACCAGCGGACCGACAACCGCCGAACTTTTACCGAACAGCGAGTAAAATCCGAAGAATTCCGTTTTCTTTTCTTCCGGTGTTAGTTTAGACATTAAACTTCTACTGGTCGATTGCGTCCCGCCCATTACGCTTCCGGCAAGCAATCCCACAAAATAAAACGAAGGAATGACAAGCGATTCCGGGCTTTTACCAATCCACCCTGCCAAAGTTTGCATCAAAAATGTATTTGAGTCGCTAGTTAGGTATGCCACCAGCAAAGTGAACAGCCAAATGAACAAAGAAATTATTATAGATTTTTTCTGACCGATTGAATCGGAAATAACACCGAAAACAACGGCGCCCAGCACGGCGGTAGTTTGTACAACAATAAAAAAGACTATTAATTGATTCATTGTAAAATGCAAGGTAGTTTTGGCATAATTACCTGCAAAGAATATAACGGTATTAACGCCTTCGATGTAAAAGAAAAATGCCAATAGGAACAATGCAAGGTTTTTATAATTTCTTAAATTTCTGATTGTATTAAACACACGGTTAAATCCGATATTAACATAAGATTTATTCCTTTTAACTTTTTTACGAGAATCTTTCAACACAAAAAACAAAGGCGATGCAAAAATCAAAAAGAACAAAGCGGAAGCGGGAAACGTTTCACGTATTAAATTGTCTTTTATAAACGGAAGCAATATTGCAAGTATTGCCAGAGATCCCAAATAACCCATTGCAAAACCGTAACCGCTTACTCGACCGTAATTTTTAACGCTTGTTATTTCGGGTAAAAAGGCGTCGTAAAAAACCAAACCCGCTTCAAAGCCAATATTGGCAAGCACAAATAGAATAAGCGCTATCAGAACATCCCCTTTTGTAAGAAAAAACAAAAATGACGTAGCAATTATGCAAAGAAGCGTAAAAAATAAAAGGAAGCGTTTTTTACCGGCCGAATAATCCGCTATTGCGCCAAGGACCGGGGATATAATTGCCGTTAATACCATCGAAATGCTGATACCAAGACTCCAATATAAATCGCCTACAGGTTTGCCCGCCGCAATTGTATCTTTAAAATAAACGGCAAATATGAATGTAACTACAACTATAGAATAAGATGTGTTAGCAAAATCGAATAAAGTCCAAACAAAAATATTAAACTTACTATATCTTTTTTCTTTATGATTTTTTATGGAGGGTTTTGTCAATAAGTCCTCTGCCAGATTTTTTTAATCTTCCGTTTTTTTTAAGATCGTACAGAATAGCGTCCAGAATTCCGTTAATAAATTTAGCGCTTTTTGCAGTGCTGTATTCCTTAGAAATTTCTATCATTTCATTTATAGTTACCTTAGGCGGAATTTCGTCAAAATATAACATTTCGGCAACGCCAATTCGCAAAAGCAGCCTGTCAATTAAAGCAATACGGTCGACCTCCCAATTGGAAATTTTCTTAATTATAATTTCTTCCAATTCATTTTTATTCTCTATTACGGAATTAATCAGTAACCTTGCAAAATTCATATCCATCTTGGAATTTAACTCTCCTAAGATTTGATTTGTTACACCGGGACCCGCATCGCTGTTCAATTCCATTGCATAAAGAATTTGTAAAACTTTCTCTCTTAATATTCTACGATTTGATTTTTTAAACTTATTCATTAATAATTTTTACTTTCTTGTAAATATTTTTTTCATTCCGCCAATTTTATTCAACCGTTCTTCAGCTAACATATTAGAAGCTTCATTTGTAGGTATGTTCAATTTTTCCGATAATTTCAAAACATTTGTCATTATATAATAAATACTTTCGGCTTGCTTCAATGCCCTGTCTTGTCTGTACCCGCCCAATTCATTTGCAACGTTTATCAATCCGCCTGAATTAATAACATAATCCGGAGCGTACAGAATTCCTTTTTCCAATAACATTTTACCGTGTTTTTTCTCGTCTTCCAACTGATTATTAGCGCCTCCGGCAACAATTTCGAATTTTAATCTGGGAATAGTTTCATCGTTCAATATTCCGCCTAATGCAGTAGGAGCAAAAATATCTCCCTCAACGTCATATACTTCATCAGGATCGACCGCTTCAAAATCGATTTTTTCCGCCAGGCGTTTTAATTTACTTTCCGAAATATCGGTAACAATTAAATTAGCTCCTTCGCCGGCCAAATGTTCGCATAAATGCTTGGCAACCCTGCCTGCGCCTTGAACCACAATTTTTTTGCCTTCCAACGAATCGTTTCCCCATCTCTCTTTAGCGCATGCTTTCATTCCGATATAAACGCCATAAGCCGATACGGGTGTGGGATCGCCCGATCCGCCGAGCGCTTTGGAAATACCGGTAACGTAAGGAGTTTCCATTTTCACATACTCCATATCCCTTACGTCCGTTCCCACATCTTCGGCAGTTATATAACGACCTCCCAAACTATCGACGAATTTTCCGAAGGTTCTGAATAGCAGCTCATTCTTATCCTTTTCTGCATCGCCAATAATTACAGCTTGTCCGCCGCCTAAATTAAGTCCTGCTATAGCGGCTTTATATGTCATTCCTTTTGAAAGCCTTAAAACATCTTTAACTGCAATACCGGTTGTAGCGTAAGTCCACATTCTTGTACCGCCAATTGCCGGACCGAGCGACGTGTTATGAATTGCAATTATCGCTTTCAAGTTTGCCTGTTTATTATAGCAAAAGACTAATTGCTCGTGTTCGTTTTCCTTTAATTTATCAAAATAATCCATAGCAAAACCCCAATTAAATCAAATTGCAAAAAACCAAAATAATAGTAACCCAATACTATCTCTTAATCTGTAAAAAAACAACTTTTTCCAATTTAACTTATATTCCGACGCAATACCAATTGCATTAACATTTAAGAAATCGCACATTTCAAGTACGCGGCGGAGGTGAAATTTATCCGATACGATAAATATTTTCCCATTTCTGTAAATATTATTTAACCGCCGTTTAATAAATTTAATTTGTTCGTATGTTGTAGTAGTATTTTCCTCTACCAGCACATCTTCAGGTTTAACATTAAAATGATTTACCAGTAAATTGTAAGCGGCTCGCGCTTCGCTAATTTCACCCGGTGCGTTCCCGCCGGTCACTTGTATTTTATTCACAAATCCATTCCGATACAATTCCGCGGCTTTTAATATTCGTCCTCTAAACAACGGACTGGGAATATTTTTACTCCAAACTGCCGCTCCCATTACTACCGCCAAATTATTCCCGTTGCGCCC
>JALSTI010000002.1 GCA_026983795.1 Melioribacteraceae bacterium | reverse complement strand
AATAGTTACATTTTTCAACTCGGGTAATTTTTCACCTGCCGGTAATTTCTTTTTATAACGTGTATCTTTTGTTATTTGGGTTTCCGAGCACCCGAATAAGATTAAAGCTAAAATTAAAAACGCAATCGTTATTTTTCGCATTTCTTTTGCCTTAAAATACCGCCGATTCTTGATAAACACCGAAAGGTTCTTTAAGCACGGCAACCATTTCGCCAAGGGTACAATAATTTTCAGCCGCTTCAATTAACACAGGCATCAAATTTTTATTATTAAGCGCTGCGTCTTTAATTTTTTGCAATGATTTTTCTACGGCTGCATTATCACGTTTACTTCTTAAGTTTGCCAAACGTTCGCGTTGTTGTTTTTCAACCTCAGGAGAAATTTGAAGCAGCGGAATATCCGGTTCGTTGTTTTCTTCAACAAATTCGTTTACCCCAACTACAAATTTTTCTTTCCGTTCAAGTTCTTTCTGATATCTATACGCAGCATCGCCTATTTCTTTTTGAAAATATCCGGCTTCGATAGCGGGAATTACGCCTCCGAGCGAATCGATTTCAGCAAATATTTTCTCTGCGCCCTCCTCCATTTTATCGGTCAGCGATTCAACATAATAACTGCCTCCTAACGGATCTACAGTATTAATAACTCCGGTTTCGTAAGCCAACAATTGCTGAGTTCTAAGAGCAATTTTAACAGCTTTTTCCGAAGGAAGAGCCAAAGTTTCATCCATTGAATTTGTATGTAAGGATTGAGTACCGCCAAGCACAGCCGCCATTGCTTGGAAAGCCGTTCTTATAATATTATTTTCGGGTTGTTGCGCAGTTAATGTGCAACCTGCCGTTTGAGTATGAAAGCGCATCCACCAAGAACGCGGATTTTTAGCGCCGTATTTATTTTTCATCCGCTTTGCATAAATTCTTCTGGCGGCTCTGAATTTTGCAATTTCCTCAAAAAAATCTAAATGGGAATTAAAGAAAAATGAAATTCGCGGAGCAAAACTATCTACATCCATTCCCCTTTCAATACATGCTTCAATATAAGCGAAACCGTCGGCAAGCGTATAAGCCAATTCTTGAACCGCTGTTGACCCGGCTTCTCTAATATGATAACCGCTAACCGAAACCGGATTCCATTGGGGCACTTCATTAGTTGTGAATTCAATCATATCTGTAATTATCCTCATTGAAGGATGAGGCGGATAAATAAATTCTTTTTGAGCAATGTATTCTTTTAGAATATCGTTTTGTAACGTTCCCCTTAATTTATTGAAAGGGACGCCTTGCTTTTTTGCAACCGCCAAATAAAAAGCGAAAATCATTGCAGCCGGCGAGTTAATCGTCATGGATGTAGAAACTTGATCCAAAGGGATTCCGTCGAATAAAGTTTCCATATCCTGCAACGAAGAAATTGCAACGCCGCAAATTCCAACTTCTCCACGACTAAACTCATCATCGGAATCGTATCCCATTAGGGTCGGTAAATCGAATGCGACCGAAAGACCGGTCTGACCGTTTTCGAGCAGATACTTAAATCTTTTATTAGTATCTTCCGGTGTTCCGAAACCTGCGAATTGCCTCATTGTCCATATTTTACCGCGATAACCGTTTGTATGAATTCCACGGGTAAACGGGTATTGACCGGGAAAACCGATTTCTTCCACGTAGTCTTTTCCTTCGGTATCTTCGGGAGTGTAAAGGGCTTTAACCTCTTCACCGGAAACCGATGTAAATTTCATACCGGTTGTTTTGGCGTTTTTTAACGCTTCGAGATATTGTTCCTTTGCCTTCTTATAACGTTCGTTATCCATAATTTCCCTTCCAAATTTTTACAACATTTTTCTTTATAAAATAAAATATAATAAAGAGTTGGCTATTATTCTACATAATAATTGATAACACCGATAGGTTTACAAGTAAGTAATATCTTAATTTTGCTGACTTTCCCTTAACCTTTTAAGTTATAGCATGAATAGTTTTTTAAAGAATACTTAAAGATTAAAGTGTAACTTAATCATTAACAACTAAGTTCTGCCAAATCTTTTATCGAATTCGTCCAGCGGAATTTTTATTACAATCGGTCTGCCGTGGGGACAAACATAAGGCATTGAAGTGGCAAACAGTTGATCGACGAGCAAACGCATTTCTTTTTCGCTTAAATTATCTCCGGCTTTTATTGCAGCTTTACATGCAAAGGAAGCTGCCATATTATCGCGGATTTCCAATTTTTTCTCGCGTTGATTTTTTTTATATTCATCAAGTATTTCAAGCAATGTATCGGTTTCGGTCCCTACTTTAATATCCGGTGGAACACCGTCGATAACCAAAGTATTTTTGCTGAAAAATTTTATGGCAAATCCCAATTTGGTAAGATAAGGTTCCAATTCCTTTACTAATTGAAATTCCGCCGGATCGAGTTGTAATGTTTGTGAAAATAACAATTGTTGAGCAAAGGGTAAATTTGTAGATAGTGATTTTAAAGCTTTTTCATACAAAATACGTTCATGAGCCACATGCTGATCGATAATCATCAATCCGCTTTTAATTTGCGTAAGAATATATTTATTATGCAGAGAAACAATAAAAGTAGAATCAGCTGAATTTTTATCTTCAAACTTATTTGCGGTTTTATAAGCTTGATTTGCAGTATGATAAACTTCCTCGTTATTTTTCCCGCTAAACGGGTGATCGACCTCTTCTCCGGGCTGCGCCGGTTTTATGTTTTTGTTCAAAGAACTAAAAAGCAAATCAATTTCATCTTCCGAAAAAACGCTTTCCCTTCCGGTTCTTTGTCTGCTTGATCCAACAAATTTTGGACGGTCTTCAAAATCATTTTTCTTCACATCTCTAAAATTATCAAAACTTAATTTTTCTTTGTTCGTCGTACGTGAATCAAACGTCATTGCCGGTGTAAGATCGAACGAGCCCAAACTCTTTTTTACCACGGAATTGACAAATAAATAAATATCGTTTTCGTTTTCAAATTTTACTTCCAACTTGGAAGGGTGAATATTTATATCAATTTTAGAAGGATCGATTTTTAAGAACAAAACGAAGAAAGGATAATCCCCTTTTTCCAGAAGATGTTCGTATGCGGAAAATACCGCATGGTTTATTGATTTATTTGACACATACCTTTTATTAATAAAAAGGTACTGTTCACCTTTTGCTTTTTTCAGAAAAGTGGGTTTGGAAACAAAACCGTAAACGGAAATAAATTCCGTTAATTCTTTTGTTTCAATAAGTGCATCCAAAATATTATCGGCAAAAATATTTTTCATTCTTTCTTCAAGCGTTTCTTTGGGAAAATCAAAAATGACATCATCTTCGTTCCAAAGCCTGAAAGCAATATCGGGATTAGGCAAAGCCGATTTTTTAAATACATCGATAATATGCTTCAATTCCGTAGCATTCGATTTTAAAAAATTTCTTCGCGCAGGTGTATTATGAAAAAGATTTCTTACCGAGACCGAAGTTCCCTTTGAGAAACTTCCTTTTTCAAAATAAAATTCTCCGTTTTCATCGTTTCTAATCATTGTCCCGAGTTCATCGCCGGTTTTTTCCGTTTTCAATTCAAACAGACTAACAGCCGCAATAGAGCTTAATGCCTCGCCTCTGAACCCGAAAGTTTTTATCGCCTCCAAATCTTTATAATCGCTTATTTTACTAGTTGCATGCCGTTCAATACAAATTTTAGCATCTTCTTCGCTCATACCGGTTCCGTCGTCTACAACTTGAATTAATGATTTACCGGCGCGTTTAACAATTACATCTATATTTTTTGCATTTGCGTCCAGCGCATTTTCAATCAACTCTTTTACTACGGAAGCCGGTCGTTGTACAACTTCCCCCGCCGCAATTTTATTTGCAATATTAGCCGGTAATATTTTTATTCGATTCGAATTCATTACTTATTCTTTTAATTTCAGGGTTACTAAAATAGCAAATAAAATTAATTTGTGATTCTGGAATATTCGTACACAACAAAGTCGGGATACGTTTCCAATAATTTTTCATTCCACAATTCCCAAGAAACTTTTGGGAAATAGACGTCTCCTTGATAATTTTTTACCATTTTTGAAATAATCATTTTATCAACCGTATTTAACGCAGCTTTATAAATTTCCGCTCCGCCTATTATAAAAACCTTGGCGAAACTCTGCGATTTACAATAATCAATTCCTTTTTGCAGCGAGTTGAATATCATAATATTTTCATTATTGTTAGTTTTATTTTTTGTCCTTGTTATCACAATGTTCAATCTGCCGGGTAAAATTTTGTTAAGAGAATCAAAAGTTTTTCTTCCCATAATAACGGGAAAGCCCATGGTAGTTTTCTTAAAAAAAATCAACTCATCTTTGCAGTGCCAAGGAATTTTACCGTTTGCTCCAATAATTCCATTTCGACTAACCGAAGCAATAATAATTTTTTCCATAAAATACTTTAATTAACGAAATTTAATTCAACATCCAAAGAATTTAACTGTCCCAATGAAATTTGAACGATAATGGTTGTATCCTTGTATCCTGTCAATTTCAACGAAACGGAATATTCACCGGGTTGAAGATTGAAAAATTCGTACGGAGTTTTTCTGCCCGTATTTTCACCTTTTAGAAAAATTCTTGCATTCTGCGGATTAGAATTCACCAAAAGTCTGCCTCGATTTTCCAATCCCGTATCGGTAATACTTTCCCGGCATCCGGAGGCAACAGCAATAATAAAAATTAATAAAAATCTCATTTTGTTTTTTTATTAATTCTACAAATACTAAAATAAAAAGGCAATGTTAAAATAAATGTATATGAGGTTAATTAATCCGGAAAACAGAAAGGATCATTTCCACGGCGCTTTAATACCCAACTCATTCAACTTTTCTTCAAATTCTATTCTCTCCAAATTTTTCGCAAGATTACCGTCTTTATATTTCAACCAACCCGCATTTTCGGCAATTTTATGAACCGGTTCAATATTATTGTTGTACAAATTTTTCAATATTTTAAGTTCAATAGAGGAAAATTTCATCGAGTTCATTTCATAATCCAAAAAAGCTTCCCAAGTAAAGGGGACCCATTTTGCAACAATTTCGTTACCGATAATTTCCGCGTATTTACGAATTTCCAGCTGCGCATTTTTTTCCATTCTCAAACGTAAAAAGTGCAACAAATTATGAAGATCAATTTTCCAATAAGCCTCGGTGTATGTTGCCAAGGGCAAATCTTTTCTTGCTTGCTCGCGCGCAATTCCCGCTTCAATTCTTTTATTGTAAATCGATCTTGATAAATCGTGTAATTTTTTTTCATCTTCCGAAAATTCTTTACCCAAGTTTTCATCAACAAATCCGGCACTTCCTTGTCTGTTAGAAACAGATTGCGTTCTCCATTCATTTGGGGTTGTAGTTTGCGTCGAATCGATTGCAATTGAATACCTTGTTGAATATTCGTTTACATTAGCGGTCCGGTGTCTAATCCACTGTCGCCAAGCATCCATCGGAATTCTGATATGAAATTTAATTTCACACATTTCAAACGGGGTTGTATGTTTATGCCGCATTAAATAACGTATTAATCCTCTGTCCTGTCTTAATTTTTTTGTGCCTTTGCCGTAGGATACGCGGGCTGCTTGAACTACCGATTGATCGGAGCCCATATAATCGACCACGCGAATAAACCCATCGTTCAATACTTTAAAAGGTTTACCCAAAATTTCATCCAGCTGCGGGGCTTTAACCGATTCCAATTTTTCAAATTCTTGAGACATTAAATTTCCTTTTTGCTATTTAAATTTTATCATTTAATATTTCATTAATTGCGGATATTAAATTTTGTTTTGTTTCCAATAAATCTTGCGATATAACCTTTACTTCACCAAGGACGGGCATAAAGTTAGTATCGCCGCTCCATCTTGGAACAAGATGAAAGTGG
>JALSTI010000001.1 GCA_026983795.1 Melioribacteraceae bacterium | reverse complement strand
TGATTACCTTTGATTATCCAATTAGCCAGTTCAACCGGACTAATTTCATTTCTTTCCGGAACAGCTTTAATAGCCAGTTCATTAAGGTTAACTTTGGAATATACTTTGTTGTAAGGATTTCCTAAAAATATCGCAATAAAACCTAAAACTATTGCAAGAATTCCTACCCGTTTTCTAACCGGTAATTTTGCAAACCATTCTAACATTTTATACCTCCGCTTTCCTTTTTGACGCCATTAATTTTTCCCCCCATTCCGCAAGGGCAAATCCCCCAATTGCAATTAGAATAACTGCGAATAGTACTAACCCATAATTAATTCCAAAAAATTGAGGTAAATTAACTAATCCCAAATTATTTCCGTTCATAAATCCTTCAATCAGAGGATAAATTTCACCAAAGACAAAAATACCGAAGAACCCGCCCATTGTATAAAATATAGCATCAATTCTTCCCGTTGCCAACGCCACTCCCGATGTACCCGGACAATATCCTCCAATTACAAATCCTATACCAAGTATTAATCCGCCCAACATATCCGGCATCAGATATGTGTTGCCGTAATAAATTAAATTAATATCAACTAATCCTAAATAAGACAGATAATAAATTCCCATCATGGAAGTTACAATTGCAGTAAACATTACTTTGAATACTCGCATATCGGTAAAGTAAAACTGTGCGGCTAAAAGTCTTCCGCTTCCGAAACCTCCCCTTTCAAGGAAAAATCCGAAACCGATGCCAATGACAAAAGCAATTATCAGGCTTACTTCATCATTGAATAAACCGTATTTATAAAATGGTGCCATCATATCCATTGCCTCCTTACAAAATATGCCATTCCGTATGCTCCTACAAATACCATTAATAAAAATGCCCAACCGCCAAGGCTAAGCATACTGCCTCCTGTTAAACCTTGTCCGCTTGTACAACCACGGGCCATTTTAGCTCCAAACCCCATTAAACTTCCTCCGATAAAAGCAAACAAAAATCTTTTTTTTGTTGAAATATGAGGACCTTTTTCAACTGTCAGTTTATTTCTGCCGGCAATTGCGCCAGACAAAAATCCGCCTACCAAAAGTCCCAAAACTTCAAACACCAACCAGTCCTTAAACGGACTTTGAGTACCGTCTCCTAAATAATTTTGATAGAACTGATTGCTCTGCGCATGTCCGGGAGCCACTTCGTCTACAACAACAGACACAACGGTAGACATTGCACCCGAAGCGCCTAATCCCCGCCCCATAATTACAAATGTGAGCATTAATACAATTCCCAAACCTATTCCAACCAAGTAGGGATTCCAATAATGCTTCGGCACAAGTTCATGCGCCCTTACATTATCCTCATGATGATGGGAGAACCAATTTTTAATACCCATTTTTTTACTCCGTTTATTCTTAAAACCAATGACTATATTGCCCGGCTGCTACAATTACGAAGCGAAGGATTAAACCTCCCAAAATAACCATTATTGGTGCAACCGGTGTATGATGAATTTTATGATTTACAGCTAATAATTGAATAATTAAAGGAATAACAATCCCCAAACCTAAAACGAACACCCAGAACGAAGAAGCGAAAGGTCCGCTCAACAAAATTAAAGCCGCAGCCATGTGCGATTTTGAAGAAGTCAATAAACCAATTATAAGCATTGCAATAACAAAAAGTTCAATCACTAAAAAACCGTTATCGGCTTTTGCCAGCAATTCCCTTTCATAAACATTTTTAGCGATAAGGTGAACGAATGCAGCCGCGCCGGACAGTCCGGAAACCAAAAACAGCAGCCACAAAACTGCGCTGCTCCATAACGGTCTTGCACCTAGCGAGCTGAGTAAAATTCCCGTATACATTCCAACCATTCCGCCAAGAATCATATTAATAATTCCGGTTATTTTTATTCCAAACGGGTGTTTTAAAAATTCATCAGATAAGTTTTTCAATTTTGGAATTTTATTTATAAGCGGCTTAGGCACGCGCATTAAAATATTCAGTATAAGAGCAGGGTAAACCAATATTAATATCCAGGCGCCCCATGACATTGGCGATGTAATTTGAAAAGTTGTATATAACCGCCAGAAATAAGCTTTGTGTTCCAAATCCAAAAATAAAAATAACATTCCCAAACTGAGCAAAACTATGCTGAATAAAGGTAAATAGTAACAAGAGCAATTGTTTTCTTTGTATCTTCCTTTAAAAAGGAAATAACCCGAAATCAGCATCATTCCGGCAACTAATCCGCCGAGGAATAAATAAGTTGGAATTTGCCAACTCCAAGCGTGAAGAGTTGAATCAACAAGATGATTATGCCTCGTAGTTGTTATTTCGTACATATTTACTTACTCCTACGTTAGATAAAATATATTAGGCGATGTACCCGCCTCGGGTAAAAGTGAGTGATGTTTCCTTTTTTGCAATAATTTACTCACTTCACTGTTTGGGTCATCCAAATCCCCGAAATGCATACAGTGCGTTGGGCAAACCGATACACAAGCCGGATCTTTTCCTTCCTTTACTCTATGAATACAAAAAGTACATTTATCTATATAACCTTCGGGATGAACAAACCTTGCACCGTAAGGACATGACTCTATACAAGCCTTACAGCCAATACATTCATTGTGAGTAACCAAAACCACTCCGCCAAATTCGCTGTGATGACTTGCTCCGGTGGGACAACAATTAACGCAAGGCGCTTCGCTGCAATGATTGCATCTCTCGGATCTAATCTCAACATGAGTATCGGGAAATTTTCCAATGGCAATTTGTTCAATCCAATCCCTTGCAAAACCAACGGGAACATTATTTTCCGTTTCACATGCAACAACGCAATCGGTACAACCGACGCATTTAACGGTATCAATCACCATTCCGAACCTTGCCATTTTACACCTCCATCTCAAAAGTTACAAAATTTACGTTCATTCCCGTTCCTCCCATTAAAGGATCAATTTTATATTTTGTAATCAATTGCGAATCGCTCGCGCCTTTTAGATAAGCGCCTTTCAACATCCTTGAATTGTGTCCGAATCCATGCACTATATAAACACAATCGGTTCTAATTCTTTCGGTCGATTTTACTTTAACTTTGTTGCTTAATACTCCGTCTTGATTTTTCAATTTGATATAATCGCCGGAGTTTAACCCATATTTTTTAGCCACATCGGCGTTTATCCAAACTTCGTTTTCATTCATTACATTATCCAATAATCTATTCGTTTGAGTTCTACTGAAAGAATGCATTGGAGCACGTCCGAACAGCAATCTGAAATATCCTGCCGGAGGATCTTTATGTTTGGTGAATTTAGGAATCGGGTCGAATCCTTTTTCTGCTAAAACAGTTGAATAAAGTTCAATTTTTCCCGTTGGGGTTTCAAATTCGGGTTCGAATCCTTCTTCAAGATTAAGAGGAATTTCAGGACCTTTAATAACGCCTTTTTTCTTTATTTCCGCCAAACTAAGTCCGGCAGATTTCAATCTCGTATCCAAATATTCTTCTATATTTTTCCATGGAAAATATTTTTGCAACCCCAATTTTTCACTTAATTGTTTTGCCATCCACCAACCGGGTTTTTGGTCGTTAGGCGGATCAACAACAGGTTGCCTTATTGAAACGAAAGGCTGCTTAAAATACGGAGCAAACAATTCATCGTACCTTTCAAGATAGACCGCCTCAGGCAATACCACATCTGCATAACCGGCTATCTCACTCGGAATAACATCAATTACAACCAGTAAATCGAGATTCTGAATTGCTTTGATAGTTTCTTCGGTGTTCGGAAGCGAATACAATAGATTTGTACCGTAAACGAACCACCCTTTAATAGGATAAGGTTTTCCGGTTAAAGTTGCTTCCCGAAGTCCGGTTGTATAACCTTCCGCACCGCCAAAGGGATATTTTTTGTCCGGGTTATCAGCCCTTTGCCGTTTAGGTTCCGGATAAGGCGGATAAGGATAAGAGGGAATATCGAAAACATCTTGATTAGTTAAACCGCCTTTTCTACCCCAGCTTCCAATCAATGCATTAATTATTGCCAAAGCTCTCCCTCTTTGCGTATCATCGCCATACCAAACAGAATGTCTTCCGGGATGGACTAAAGCAGAAGGAATAAACCTTGCAATTTCATGCGCGGTTTTTCTAATTAATTCCGGCTCAATTCCTGTAACAGGGTATGCCCATTCCGGAGTGTATTTGCTTACTTCCGCTTTTAGTTGTTCAAAACCGAAGGTATATTTCTTTACGTAATCTTTATCGTACAGATCTTCTGAAATCAATATATTAATCCAAGTAAGCAGCAAAGCCAAATCGGTTCCGGGTTTAATGGGCAGATAATATTTTGCTTTGGTAGCTGCGGTTGACATTCGCGGGTCCACAACAATAATCGAAGCACCTCTCTCAACAGCTTTTGCAAATTCTTGCACTTGTGTATTGTGCATGTTCTCTCCAATATGCGAACCGAACAGAACTATACATTTTGCATTTTCGATATCCGTCCTTTCGGGTCCGCCAATAACATCTCCGTATGTAATTTCAAAAGCCGTATCCCTTGGTCCCAAACATTGATCGAATGAAGGAGCCGCGATATTTCTGGTTCCGTAAGCTTTCAATAAATGTTTAAAAAACCCGCCGCCAATACCGTGACTAAAAAATCCGATTGATTCAGGTCCGTAATCCTTTTTAATTTTATTCATTTTTGAAGCAATATACTCGAATGCTTCATCCCAAGTAACTTGCACCCATTTTTCCTCACCTCTTTCATTCTTTCTGATTAGCGGAGCCTTTAATCTATCGGGATCATAGTGTGCGCCAACGCCGCCGGTTCCGCGGGGACAAAGTCTTCCGTTGCTTAACGGGTCTTCGGGATTCCCCACAATTTTCCATAGTTCTCCGTTCTTTACGTAAGCGATAGCGCTGCATTTCCAAAAACACATACTACAATAAGTCGGAATTTTTTGGATTCCTTTAATTTTCTTACCGGTTTTTTCTTCGAGTTTTTTTGCGCCTTTAACAACGCCGCCGGCCGAGGAAAGGGCAGCCGTGGCAATTATCGAAGCACCGGAAATTTTTAGAAATCTCCGTCTAGATAAATACGTCATTATTTTAATCCGTGATGTTTTGTACTAAAGTTTTAATTTTACCGCATTGGGTATAGTTCAGATAAACTTCACAATCCCGGCAATCTCTATGTTCGCATGTTGTATTGGGGTGATTATAAGTCCAGCAAGGATTTTCACCTCCGTTATAAGCACCACAATTTTTTCTATCTTCTTTCGAACAGTTTATTACTTCCCAACAAGGGATAAGTGAGTAAATAACTTTAATTCCGTTAATGCTAATCCCTTTGTCTTTAATTGCCTTTCTGATACACTGAATTCTATCTATATCTTTTTTGGAATATATTCTTTGGTTGGATTTTGTTTTATGAGGAATTATTAACCCTTCATTTTCGTACATTCTTAACGTTGGAACCGATATGCCTAATAATTTAGCAGCAGCGCTAATTGAAAAGACCGGTTTATCATCCGGTAGATTTATTGAATTATCCATTTATTTTTGATATGAATGTTGATATAAATTTCTATCAACTATCTTGCCATAAATAAAAACAGCATTTTTGAACCATTTTGCATTTGCGACAAATTGTCCTTTATTAAATTTGAGAATACTAAATTGAATTATTTTTAGTTTTAAGATTTTGCGGATATATTGTCCGAAAAAATTGATTAATTTTCCCTCCTAATAACAGCACAAAGTTGCAGGGAAATTATAATTGATGCATTAAACCCGGCAATTGAACTGTTAGCATATCTTTTATTACAACTACCAAGTTCATTACGTTTTTTTTTACCGATTTTCATTAACTTTATTGTTCAAATATGAATGTTAACAAAAAAATACCGCGCCGGAAATTTTTAAAATCAATTGCGGCTTTGCTGCTTATTCCTTCT